>JANPOX010000488.1:0-12522 GCA_031428235.1 Bacteroidia bacterium
GTTAGTGGTAAGCTTTAGTGACACTCAAACATATGACAAAAACCAACATTCCATATTTCTCATTAAGACTGCTAACAGTCTTTTCATACTTTCTTCCTTTTGTTTTTTACTTATCAACCTGTACAAGTGGCCCAAAAGAAAAGAACGCGTATAATAAAGAGGACGCTATCCAAAATGAAAAGAGTGAACATCAAATAAAACTAGAAAATATAAATTCTTTTATTTCTTCTATAGACACTGTAACAGTAGACAAGAGTGCTGCAATGACAGAACTAGCGGAAAGAATTAATACTGAATTTGCTGGTACAGACAACGTCAGTAACCTTAATGAAAATTTTGAAACTAAATTGTATTTTCCAACTAACTATTCACTTTCGGCAATAGGGACTCTGTTATTAAACAAAACACTTCTGGGGAAAATTTTAATTGGTATAAGTATTTTCATTTCCTTAATAACTCTGTTATTATGGGTTGTTATAGACAAAAAGAAAATTGCAATCTATCTATTTACCGCAAATATTTTGACAATCACAGTGTTTATAGCTGACTGTTACATATCAAACATTTCACTTCTTTTGGGTGTTTGGACACTACTATTCCTTTTAACTATGCAGTTGTTGACCGAGTTGCAAGCTAGAAAAAAAGCCAACCACTAACCGCACCTAAATTTAATTTGGGCATTCGGCTTCGGCATTTGCAAGAGCGGTAGACAATTAATTAATTTTAGCTTTGCAAATGGCCAAGAAACATTTAGCTTTGTTAGGAAACAATTCGGTATAAAGCGGTTCCAAAGCCCAAACTAAAATTTAGCTGCAATCCGTTATAGCCAATAGTTAGTGGTAATAAGCACGGAGAGACTCATGAAAAAATATAGCTCAAAGACCTTGACAAAATCGACATATAAAATTTTTGCAGTAGGTCTATTCCTATTTCTATTTTCGTGCACAAACAACGACCAAGATAAAGAATTGGAAATAGTATTTGAAAAAATGGCGGACAAAATAAATCCTGAAAAATTAAATTCATTTAAATTAGCCACCTTTGACTCAACTTGTAAAACGCTGGAAATGATCTCCACCGAAATTGATTTGACTTGCAAGGATATTTCAAAAATTAAAAAATTGAGTGCTTATTTGGATTCTATTCCAAGACTTATGGACTCAACCACTAGAAAAACCTATTTAACAGTAGCTTTCCACGAGTACTTAAATGGCGGAGACATCCATGGAGATGAGTTTAAAAATAAATTTGAAAGTGCATTAACATTCCAGGCCGACAAAACAATTCGAGCCTATGCTTACGAAAATGAAAGAATAGCGAGAAAAAATTATGAAACTGTTAATATAGGAGATAGCTTATCATTAGTTCTTCCAGTAGATAATAATTTTGGACACCCATTTACTTTCTTCAAGCTTGGTTATCCCTACAGTAATGACTATTCTACGTCAGCTGATGACACTTTGATTTTAAAAGGCGTATTAATTGACAAATTTCCTGGTGAAAATAAAGGGTTAACCCTTGATTCCACCTGTTTAAGCTTTAAGGTGAAAATAATTGAAGTAAGCGACACTTCGGTTCAAATTGGTAACAAAAACGGAAATCAATTTTCTTTTTGTCTACAATTATATGGCAGGCACATTAAACATTGGTAACGAAGAGAATGTAAGGTGCGTATCTATGTGGCGCTTACAACCACTAACCGAACCTAAATTTAATATGGGCATTCGGCTTTGGCATTTGCAAATGCGGCTGACAATTAATTAATTTTTTGCTTTACAAAAGTCCGGTAAACTTTTTGCTTTGTCAGTAATGTTTCAGTAGAAAGAGTTTCAAAGCCCAAACAAAAATTTAGCTGCAATCCTTTATGCGTAATAGCCCTGAAGAAACACAACATTACAACTAAACTTTTGACATCAATATTTCTTCTTAGTCTTTTGTCATGTGTGAACCATGATAACGATAAGGTTGTGACTACAGGGAATAACCTCATTGAACGCTGGTGCTAAAGCACAATGAATCCTTCAGGAAAGAATAAATAGGAGGAGGTTTTAGAATGGTAAATATATGGACACCAAAACGGCAGAGCAGTATGGTTTTAGCAATATATTTGGGGAATAACTCAAATAAGGATATTTATGAAATAAGAAAGCCCCTGAATTAAAGGGGGCTTTCTTTGCGTCTTTACATTTACAAAATGTACCCCAACCAAGAATCGAACTTGGATTTAGTGTTTAGGAAACACTTGTTCTATCCATTGAACTACCAGGGCAATTACTATTATTTGGGCAATAAATTTAACACTTATAAATTGATTTTCTGTATATAAAAAACAATATTTAAATAAAACGCGGTACTTTTAATGTATAAATACTATGATAAATGGCACAATTAACAAATGAAGCAGTATTGCAAAAATTATTCAAGAATAATTTCGAATTTCCAGAACCAAGTTTAATTCCTTCTAAGTGGGGTGATTTTGAAATAATAGAATGTTGCATTAATGATAATTTAACAGATGATTCTATCAAGAATAAAATATATGTTGCGAAATTAATGTCTTTATTATATTCTGAATTGCTGATTATTGAAAATAAAAGAACTGAATTCAAGGAAGAAGCTACTATTGTTTGGTGTAACTATATAATTACTAAACTTGATGACAAGATCATTGACTTTGAAAATTTATTAAAATTGGAAAAACGCAGCGAAAATCGAACTTTGATTATTATTGAAAAATATTTGGAACAGTGTAAAGAGAAAGTAAAATCTTATGAAAATTTGGTTAATTGCCTTCAAAAATATTTTGACGAAGGAAGTTTTCCAAATGATGTGAAAAAAATTGAGGTCTTTAGGATAAACAAAAAATCATTCGCATCGTTATTGAATGAAATATTTGTGGATTTGAAATCTAAAAATGAGCCCCTCTCATATGAATATGTTTCATTTGGTAGTAAACATATTTCACTCTTTAAAGACGTAAAATTAAGTAAAATAAATTTCACAAAGTGTACGCTCTATACTTATTATAAGTCAAATTTTTCTCTGAAATTGAGATAATAATATCGAAAATTTTTTAAGGAGGGCATGGATTCCCTGTGGCAACAAGCCTTTTGCCTCCTACCATCTCTTACCTTTTTCCTACCAAATCAACTAGTTATTTTTGTGGTATAAAATACTGCAAATGATTTCGCCTACTACCCGTATAATTGACCTGACAGTTTCAGAACTTGAAAATTTGTTTGCTGAATCTGTTAAAAAGAATTTTCAACAGTTTTCGTCAGCAATGTCTTTGAGTAAAGAATTCTTTACACCAAAGGAATTTTCTCATATGACAGGTGTCAAATATAGCACCGTTATATACCGTTGCAAGATTGGGAAACTCAAAGCACGTCAAGATACACCAGCAAGTACTTGGCAGATTCACTTTGACGAATTAGATCGCTATAGAAAAGAAGCAAGTGAGAATGGTTATTAAATAAATTAAAGAGATGAATTACCCAAAAGATAGATCAGTACTAGTTGTAAGAAAGAAATTCTTCCGAAAGCGAAAATGTGAAAATGCGGATTGCATGCAACCATTTGATCCGTTAAACCCGACTGCTAAATGTTGTTGCGAGGGTTGTCGAAATCGGAAGGGCTACCTAAGGAGAAAAGCTATTAAAAATGGTATCCCTCCTGATGACGTGAATTCAATTTGGAACTACAGTGTGCTACAATGCTTATTAGACCAAGGAGTAACCCGGCCAACCCTCGATTTTTTAAAAGCATATAATTTCGTTTTCCCAAAAAACAATATTTTCGAAGTTGTCCCAGTAGGAGATCTTGTTTTAGTCCCAATCGAAAATGAACCATATATAATTATGAATCATGGAAAATATTAATGTCAATTCATGTAGAATAAAGCCTCCTTTCAAAGTTGAACCAACATTGGAAGAAATTAGAAAATACATCAGTGAAAATCATGACTTGGAGAATTCAACGACTCCAATAGATGTACCTGACAATTCTACATCTGCGCATGCGATGGTGTTGTTTTCTGAAACATTTGCACCACTGTCGGTGGATGTTGTGCCAATAGCTCCAATGACCAAGTCAATTGAAATTACACCTCAGGCTTCTAGTATTTGTCAAAGTTCCTATAATGCGAAATCTTATTCCAACCTTATTGCCCTGGCAATAACTCTCCTGGTCATTGGCGTAATTTCATATATGGTTTATCGAAGGAACAAGCAAAAAAGTGCTGAGAAAAAGCAAAATGCAAAACCCGATTCGGAACAAACTTCGAAATACTTTTCTGCCAACATTTTTGATACTCTTGAGAATTCGGAATTGGGGAAAATAGCCCAGCCATTATTGGTTGGGTTAGGATATATGGTAGTTACGATATTAATCCTATATGCCTCGACCGCACTTTTGAAGCAAGCAAAAAACTTTGTGAACGAAGCAAAAAGCTAATTCTGTTTTTTAGCTGAATTCGTCTACCGACTAGAAAAGCCCATTGAAATCCTATAATGATTTCAATGGGCTTTCTTCATTAGTCGCTATAAATCCATTAGTAGTTTCATAGGTAAAAATCTAGATGGATGCACATCGATTGTTATGAGATTTTTTTGGCTATAATCACATCTAATTATTGCCTGCGATAATTCGGCTTTTAAATCTTTGTTGGATTTTAATAGTTTTCCGTATTTTGATCATGACTTTTGCCTCCGAAAATCCTGAATTTAACTTGAGTTCAATTGTTTTCACTCATGAAAAATGCTGGACATCGAAGAACACTGCTTTTCAGCGCTGTTCACTGGTGAATTTATTTTGATGCTAGTTCAACCTTAAATGAAATTATTATGGTCGATAATTATTTTTAATTTATGACAGAAATGGTAGTTGATCTATTTGCCAAACCATTATAATAATGAGCAATTGCAATTTAGTCCTTCAACTTCAATGCTTGCTTTAATCCAGAGCAGTTTTCCAATTCACAATGGCCAATGCTTGTTTTTGAGAACTATGAATTATCACTGCTTTGAAATCAAAAGATTGGGATGCTGCCCCGGGACTTCCTGCTGTTCCGTCGGCTTTTTCTGTATTAATGTATATCATTCCGTTTTGCTTGCCGAATTTGGGAACGAAGTTGAAAAGGTTTCCTACTAAATATGGAATTTGAGTTCTAAAACCTTCGGTCCCCAAAGTTTCATATATGTTAAGACCACATCATCAGTAGTATAATATCCCACGATGCCACTATAGTGCAAAAAACAAATAGTAATTATAGGTAGTTTTCCTGTATATTCTTCAAACATTGTTGCAGAGTCATGTCAATTTATGATTGAATATCAAATAGGCTTAAGTTCTTCTCTTCTCAGTTCTTTATATAACTTCCTAAGGCCGGCAGTATCTCTTATAGGATAGTCAATTCCCATGTTACTATAGTAAAAACCATCTTTTCTTATAGCTATATCAACATTATTTCTTGTCACAACTTTTATGGTTAAACCGTTTACAGGGTGTGACTTTTCTATAAAGCCGTATTCTTTTAAAAGATCTTCGTTCAGCAATTTCATTAACACTAAATTAAGTATAAAACTTTAACCTACTTGCCACGTTTTGTAGCTTATCTTAATTTTTCTAGTATATTTTAACGTTGAATAAGTTTTTTGCCAATAATCAAGATCAAAGGCCTAGACAAGGATCAGACGGCTTAACCAATGTGCCTTTGAGGCATGCAAGTTTATTTTCAGCGCGAAAAATGCTATGGCAAGAACTTGTAGCCTGCGCTGCCGGAATTTATATTCTTCAGCACTTCGAAAGCGACGCAATGAAAGTTTAGGATCGTCGTATATGGAGTAGATTACACCCAGAGCACTTTTCAGTTTAGCGTGTGCAACTGAGAACTTTGGATCATATGGTATTCCAAGCATCTTATGAAGTAACTATAGTAATTTTGTTTTATATGCCTCAGAAAATATTCTGAATTTAGCGTATCTTGCTCATTTACTACTGTATTAATTCCACTAACTATTATTTCGTTGTTTTTTTGATGATAAGAAACAGAATTTCTCCCTTGCCATATTGAAGGATTATATAAGCAAGACATCTCAAATTGCACTGTCCAATGAGGTGACGTTCCCTTGAGTCTTGTCCAGATTGTCATGACTAGCCCCTTAATTTCAATCTCGGGCAAATGTGACTGAATTGTTGGTTTGTATAAAACTTGCGACACCGGTTGTATCCATACATTTGCGGACCCGGTGCGATCGGTGTTTAGTTGCCATTTACTGAAGTCAATAATTAAACCATGTATAGGATTCAATTTAAGTTCTTCGGCAAATGTTTCATACATTTTCTTGAATTCTGCTAAGTAATCAACCATGGCTTTTGTTTTTTATTATTAATACGAATTTTAGTGTGTCAATTCTGAAATATTTGTTTTAAGATTGAATACAAAAAGTGTTTCACAGAATTGGCATGCGCATGGTATTTTAAAAAGTCTCAAGACATGCTTTGCTACCTTAAAAACAATATTTTCACAATTAGGGCAAACGATCTCACATTGATCACTATCAACTAATTCTTCTTTAATAAGTTTATCCCACTTATCCATTTCCTGTTCCCTTAACCGATCTACAACTCTTGCGTAACGTTGAGTGGTAGTCAGTTCAGAATGACCCAAGATATCACTAACGACTTCAATCTTAATTCCAAGCAAAAGAGAGATGATACTAAAAGTGTGCCTTGCTATATGAAATGTGATGTGTTTATTAATTTCAGCGATCACCATTATTCCTTTTAAGTACCGATTTGTTTGAGAATCTTCCATTACGGCGCCCTCAAAAACGAGTTTTGACTGATTATCCATATTTAGTAAAGAGGATAATCTTTTTCTAATAGGAATTCGTACTGTTTTCAAACGGCCTTCCCTGCCTTTCACTAATGTTTTGACAATAAATTTACTTTTGATATGCTCACGCTTTAGGGTTTTAATATCTGAGTGGCGTAAACCAGTATAGCAGGCAACTAAAAAGTATCGTAAAACCTCCTGGTATTTTAGGCCACTTTTGAAATCATGTGCATACTTGGTATTATATTTTTTTACGATTGTCAGAAGCTGTTTACTATCATATAAATCATGAAGTCTTGTTAATTCTTCAGGCTCTAAATATTCTAACGTAGCTTCAAAAGGAGTACCCACCTGAAAATTATCAAAAGGGTAGGGCATAATTTTACCAGCCGTATGTAATTGCTTTGTATACTTCCGAAGAAAACACATGGCATGATATGCAGTATTATCTTTCTGCTTAAGAGTTTTAAGAATATAACTTTTATATTGTTGTAGGAAGGATTTGTCGATGTCGTGAATTGTAAGAACTCGTCGGTAGTTTTGTAACTTCTTCAATTCGCAGACATAATTGTCAAGTGTGCCATCTGATATAGAAGTGTGTAGCCTTTCCCATTTGATGGTTTCTTCAACATAATCGTAAAATGAATCGGATTTAACTTTTCCCGTTTGTTGTTCATAGATACTTTTGACTTTTGAAAGAGTGGCAACTTCTCCCTTTTTTTCAAAGTCATTTATTATCCCGTCAACAATTACTTTTTGCCTGTCTATAAAAGCAATTAACTTTACACTTCCATTAACCTGAGGTTTAACTATCTTATTCTCCTTATCGTACTGTGTTTCTTTAATTCGTCGGCCAGTATTAAAATAATCATGATCTCCGTTGATTGAAATACGTAGCAGGATTGGGAAATCTCCTTTTTTTCCTATATGGTGTGTTTTGCAGTCTAAATTTACCGTATATCTCATGGTTTTCAAGCTTAATTACAGCCTCATAAATTTGTGAGATATTTGTGAGACTGTATTGCAACTAATAGAGAGGTTTAATCAAAATCTCCAATAACGTTAAATACATTTAGGTGTTTTTAAAGCTATTAGAGATTGCTCTCTTGCCAGTAAAAATAGGGGTAAGATTAGGAAACGCTTATTCTATCCATTGAACTACGGTGCCGGTAATAAGCCCTAAAAATACGATTTATAAATTTAAAAAGCCATCCGCTAACTAGCGAATGGCTTTTGCTCCTTCTCCTGGGCTCGAACCAGGGACCCCATGATTAACAGTCATGTGCTCTAACCAGCTGAGCTAAGAAGGAATCTTTTCCTTATAAAGGAGGGCAAATTTAATATCTATTTTGCAAATAAACAATATATTTGTCAAAAAATTTAAATCTTTTAATATGAGTCTTTTAGTTGTAGGTACAGTAGCGTTTGATGCCATCGAAACTCCTTTCGGTAAAACCGATAAAATCGTAGGAGGAGCAGCTAGTTATATAGCATTAGCGTCTTCTTATTTTACAAAAGAAATTAATATTGTATCGGTTGTTGGTGATGATTTCCCGACAGAATTTATGAATACACTTAAAGGTCAGGGAGTTAATCTGGATGGCTTGCAAATTAAACAAGGTGAAAAATCCTTTTTCTGGAGTGGACGCTATCATAACGATATGAATTCACGTGATACATTGGATACTCAACTTAATGTATTGGCTGAATTTGACCCAATAGTACCGTCATCTTACCAGGATTGCGATTTTTTAATGCTGGGGAATTTAATGCCAACTGTACAACAAAAAGTATTATCACAGTTGTCAAAACGTCCTAAATTGATTGTACTGGATACTATGAACTTTTGGATGGATATTGCTATGCCTGAATTAATGGAGACATTAAAAGGCATTGATGTACTAACTATTAACGATTCTGAGGCAAGACAATTGTCCGGAGAATATTCTTTAGTGAAAGCTGCTCAAAAAATATTATCCATGGGTCCTAAAGTATTGGTGATCAAAAAAGGAGAGCATGGTGCTTTATTATTTAATAAAGAAGAAGTGTTTTTTGCTCCGGCTTTGCCCTTGGAAGATGTGTTTGATCCAACAGGAGCAGGAGACAGCTTTGCAGGTGGTTTTATCGGTTATTTAGCTAAAACAAAAGATATCAGTTTCGAAAACATGAAACGTGCCATCATTTTTGGTTCTGCGATGGCGAGTTTCACGGTTGAGAAGTTTGGCACAGAGCGTTTAATTGGCTTATCCCAGGAAGATGTGGATAGCAGAGTGCAGGAATTTGTGGATTTAGTTCAGTTTGATATTTCTCTAGTATAATATGTTTGAATAATTGAAAGCCTTCTGTTGCAATGCAGGAGGCTTTTATATTTTTAGATAAATCGCAATTTATAATTTAACTTAGCGTTAAATAGTAAGTTTGAAATTCAATAGTATCATATCCATTTGTTTTGTTATTTGTTGTTCTTTTGTAATTCAAACAACAGAGCCGGAAGTACATATTAAATTTCCTGAGCAGAATTCCCACTTGGAGGTTGATGGTTTTGGAAACATTTATATCATTACTGAAAATGAAATTGTAAAGTATAATGCCGTTGGTGTTTTACAAAAAAAATTCAGTACAAAGCGTTATGGCAGGATCGATTATGTTGACGCCATGAACCCTTTAAAGATTTTGGTGTATTATAAAGATTTTCAACAGATTTTGTTTTTAGATAATCAATTAACCGAAACCAGTAATATGATCTCGCTCGAAAAATTGGGTTATGAGCAGGCTTCTTTGGTTTGTTCCTCTTCTAATAATAGTTTTTGGCTGTATGATAAACAAAACAATGAACTGTCTCGCTTTGATGCAGAACTTAAATCATTAGTAAAAACTGGGAACTTAAAAAGAATATTGGATGTTGACATAAAGCCCAATTTTTTGATGGAACAGAATAATTATCTCTATGTTAATTGTCCTGAAGAAGGCATCCTCGTGTTTGATATTTACGGCACTTTTTACAAAACCATTCCTTTAAAGAAGCTAAAAGAATATATGGTGGTGAATGGAGATGTCTTTTATTATGAAAATCATACTTTAAAACAATACCAATCGCAAACATTTAATACCATTGAAAAACAATTTCCTGATACACTCATTAAAACCGTATACTGGCAAAATGAGCATTTCTACAAGGTGTATCAAGACTCTGTAGTGGTTCAGTAAAATTTCTTGTTGTTTTTAAATAAATATTTTTATGAACTACTAATCCATTCATAAAAAATGTAAATGAGAAGGCTTGCCTAAGTTTGGAGGAATTTGGTTTTTAAAAACAAAATTATTTTGCTTTAGCAGTATCAACCTGTGCCTTTGGTGTAATGGCAACCTCCGCCATAGCTTCATCAATTACACGCCCAATAGAATCTGAAATACGCTTTGCATTTTCATGCATTTTAAAACGGTCTTCAGCAGCGGGTTTGCATTTAACAATTACTAAAGTTAAAAACGTAACTGACAGAAGAATGTATACTTTTTTCATAAAATGAGGTTGCTTTTAATATCCCGAATGTAAAGATAATTTTTGTCTGGATAAAGAAATTAAAATTTATTTATGATTATTAAGTCACCCTGAACTTGATTCAGGGTCTAGTGAGATGCTGAATCAAGTTCAGCATGACTATGTAGTTTATAAGCAGCTTCTATTTTTTCTAAAAATAAAAAGCCCACGCATCATAGATGCGTGGACTTTTCCTAACTAAACACAAATTCTTAGTGTCCTGTGTGAGCTTCAACAGTTGTAGTTGTAGTTTCAACAGAAGTAACAGTAGTATCAGCTGTAGCCTCATTCATTGCGCCAGCTAAGCTAGCTTCTAAAGCTGCAGAAATAGAATCAGCAGTATGTTTTGCTTGCTCTTCGATTTTTGCTTTTTCTTCAGCTGAAGGTCCACAAGATACTACAGTTGTAGCGATGATAGCTACTGCGATAATTGAAAATAATTTTGTCATTTTTTTAATTTTTAAGTTGTTTGTTTTGTTATTTGAACATTTATACCGAAACTTTAAATAGGTAACCCCGAAAATGTGTAAAATATGCAATATTTTTATAATACGCTGATTATCAGCAGGTAAAATCAAAAAAATAAGTTGGTTACCTTTTTCTAATAAGAAATTAAATGGGGAATTTTGAATTAATGTACCTTATCTGACAAAAATTCGCCCACTAATTTTTCAGCCTTATGAAAAGCATCTTCTAATACTTCATTTAAGATAAAAACATCAAACAGATCAGCTGTTTTTAATTCTTTTTCAGCTTTCTCAACTCTTCTGGTGATGCTCTCAGGGGTGTCTGTACTCCGGGAGTTTAAACGTTCTTCCAAAATTTTGATACTTGGAGGCATCACGAAAACCGCCAGGGCTTTTTCGCCAAACTGTTTTTTGAGGTTCAGGCCGCCTTCTACATCAATATCAAATATCACATGCTTTCCTTTGTCCCAAATACGGTCTACTTCACTTCTTAAGGTTCCATAATGCGTTCCGGAATAAACCTCTTCCCACTCCAAAAACTCTTTATTATCAATCTTTTGTTTAAATTCTTCTACACTTAAATAATGATAATCTTTACCGTTTTCTTCAATACCTCTTTTTGGACGGCTGGTAGCGGAAATAGAAAATTCAAGTTTGTCAGGAAAAGTCTTTAGTAAATGCCTCACAATGGTTGTTTTACCAGAACCAGAAGGCGCAGAAAAGATGATGAGTTTGCCGTTTTCCATGAACAAAGATAATAGTTTTTTATAACTAAAAAATTTTTTAGGGCGTGCCCCTGCGGGTCGGGCTTTCCGTTTCAAGTCCTCGCCACTCGTACCTCGTGTCTGTGGGCTTTCCAATCCAATCCCTCACGCGGCTATAAGATACTATCAGCTTGCTTCTTAAAAAACTCGTAAACCAAATTAGCTTTAGCATTCCCAACTATGGCAGCTAATTCAGCATGCGTTGCCTCTTTGATGCCTTTTACGGATTTTAATTCTGTGAGTAATTTCTGTGCCGTTTTATCACTGATTCCTTTTATTTCAGAGAGTTCTGTTTTAAAAGTTTCACGACTACGTTTATTGCGATGGTGCGTAATTCCAAAACGATGGGCTTCATCACGGATTTGTTGAATGATCTTTAATGTTTCTGAACGTTTATCAAGGTATAAAGGTATAGGATCTCCCGGAAAATAAATTTCTTCTAAGCGTTTGGCAATACCTATCACAGTAACTTTTCCCATTAAACCCAGTTTTCTTAAGCTCATCACAGCAGCGCCCAATTGCCCTTTACCACCATCAATGACAATCAACTGTGGCATCGGTAATTGTTCCTCTATTACTCTTGAATATCGACGGGTAATCACTTCTTCCATGGTGGCAAAATCATCCGGACCAACAACCGTTTTTACATTGTAATGCCGGTATTCTTTTTTAGCGGGTTTTCCATCAATAAAAACAGGCATGGCACTCACTGCATAATCGCCCTGAATGTTTGAATTATCAAACCCTTCAATACGTCGCGGCTCTTCTTTCATGCGCAGATCCTTCATCATCTGCTGCATGATACGATCCGTGTGACGGTCAGGATCAATTAATGCTAATTGTTTTTCTCTTTCTTTTTTGTATGATTCTACATTTCGGAAACCAAGATCCATTAAATGTTTTTTATCCCCGATT
>JANPOX010000489.1:0-3964 GCA_031428235.1 Bacteroidia bacterium
AAAATGTTCTTATACAACCTTGGCATACACGCTTTTCAATTGGGATTAAGACTAGCTTCGCTGTTTAATCCTAAAGCAAAGCTGTGGATTGACGGAAGAAAAAACTGGGAAGAACAACTTAGGTTTAAAGTAAATCAATCAGGGTTACAAAATGCAGTATGGTTTCATTGTGCTTCTTTAGGGGAATTTGAGCAGGGAAGACCGGTGATTGAAAAATTAAAAAAAGAGCATCCTCTGCAAAAGATCGTCTTGAGTTTTTTTTCACCGTCCGGATATGAGATTCAAAAAAATTACCCGTTTGCTGACCTGGTTACATATTTACCAGCCGATACTTCTTCCAATTCAAAACTATTTCTGGAAATTTTAAAACCTAAACTGGCCATTTTTGTAAAGTATGAATTCTGGTTAAATTATTTGTTTGAACTGGAGCGACAAAAAATCCCTGCTTTTTTAATTTCAACAGTGATCAAAAAACACCAGACCTTTTTTAAATGGTACGGAAGAGATTTTAGAAAAGGGTTAGCTACTTATGAAACAATTTATACTCAGGATGTTCATTCTATTAAATTGCTAAGGTTATTGAAAATCCGAACAGGTGTCCTTACCGGAGATACCCGTTTTGACAGGGTTTTGCAGGTTTGTTCGGCACCAAAACAAATAAAAGAGATTGAAGATTTTGCGAAAGATTCTTTTGTGATCATTGCAGGAAGTTCATGGCAAAAAGATGAGGATCATTTAATTGAATCTTACATTCTATTAAGAGAAAAATATCCCAACTTAAAATTGATCATTGCACCGCACGAAATCGATCGTAAAAATATCGATCGATTAAAAAATCTGTTAGCAAAAAATCACCTATCCTACCATTTATTTTCTGACAATTCAACCGTTTATGTTCATCCTATATTGGTAGTAAATGCCATCGGTTTTTTATCCTCTATTTATCAATATGGCACGGTTGCATTTATTGGCGGAGGTTTTAATAATGGTATTCATAATATACTGGAGCCAACGGTTTATGGGTTACCTGTTTTATTCGGACCCAATTATAAAAAATTCAACGAGGCTTTTGAAGTGATTGATTTGAATGTTGGATTTGAAGTTTCAAATACAAACGATCTTATTAAAAAGTTAACTGAATTAATTGATAATAAAGCAATGCTTACAGAATCATCCAGGCTGGCTAAAAATTATGTGTTGAAAAACTCAGGTGCCACTAACAAAATTGTTGATGAGCTAAAAGATTTTTTATAAGAAGAAATTTTTAGCTAATTTTTGTAATCTTATAAGTAATCCCATTAAAATCAATGACATCTTTTACTATTTTTCCTTCCAAGGCTATTGCCAATGGCGACTTACCTGAAATCACAAAAAGTAAATCATCTCCAACTTTTATTTTTCCGATGGAGCCACCAATAAAAAAAGAACCTTTGTCTGTTTCCACTACACTCCCCTGCTCTACTTTTTGAAACAGTTTATTGAAATTTATTTTTTCGAATTCTGCCAATTGTTCTTCGGCTTCTTTAAGTTGAGTTCCTAGCTTTTCACGTTCCAGTTGCATCATCGCTTTTGATGTTTCGTGTTTATCGCCAGCCGAGCTTTTACTTTCTGAATTGGAAGACTCAGTGACTTCATTAATAATCAATGTGAGGGAATTTATTTTATTTCTAAAATAATCATGGCATACTTTTATGAGTTCTTGCTTTTGCACGTTATAAAGATGCTGTTTTCTTTTTAATTATATTTTGAATGATATAAAAATATTTGGGCGTGTCTGGCGGTAGCCAGATTAGGCTGTCACTGCAATCCTTTTTTGTTTTACAAAAAAAGTATTTCCGTTTGCATCCCTCACGCTGGTATATCGTAAAATTGAAAATTAAACTCCGGATTTGAAATATAACTGCGTGAAGGATTGAGGCTTTGTTTGAGCTCTTTTTATTAGTCACTGAGCGGAGTCGAAGTGCAAATAAAAAAGCGAGTGCCGAAAGCCTGACCCGACGCCAGAAGGGACACGCCCAAATACACACCTACATCTTTCACTAAAATAATATTAACAATTTAAGTTTTTCTGTTAAAAATTAAATGGAAGCACCGCATAAGGATATCGTATCTTAGTCTACTGATTATGGCAAAAACAACGGAAGTAAAAGAAACACCTTTAATGAAACAATATAACGACATCAAGGCGAAATATCCTGATGCTATTTTATTATTTCGAGTAGGAGATTTTTACGAAACCTTTGGCGAGGATGCGATTAAAGCTTCGCAGATTCTTGGAATAACACTAACCAAACGTGCTAACGGCTCTGGTTCTCACAT
Organism: Bacteroidia bacterium; assembly: GCA_031428235.1. Taxonomy (GTDB): domain Bacteria; phylum Bacteroidota; class Bacteroidia; order B-17B0; family Aurantibacillaceae; genus UBA4416. Next base: position 2,320 of record JANPOX010000489.1, read on the forward strand.
TGAGCTCGCAGGATTTCCGCACCACAGCGTAGATACTTATCTTCCGAAACTTGTGCGTGCAGGTTACCGTGTGGCCATTTGCGATCAGCTGGAAGACCCTAAATTAACCAAGAGTATTGTAAAACGTGGAGTAACCGAACTGGTAACACCGGGAGTGAGTTTTAATGATAAGGTACTGGAACATCGAAGCAATAATTTTTTGGCAAGTATTCATTTAGATAAAGAACAGGCCGGTGTCTCCTTTTTGGATGTCTCAACTGGTGAATTTTTAGTAGCTGAAGGTTCGCTGACTTACATTGAAAAATTAATACAAAGCTTTAAGCCCAACGAAATATTATATGAAAGAAGCAAGCGTCAGACCTTACTGAATTTAATCGGTGACCGTTTTTATACATTTGGTTTAGATGATTGGGCCTTTACCCGCGATTTTGGATACGAGGCGCTCATCAAACAATTTGGAACAAGTTCTTTAAAAGGTTTTGGGATCGAACATTTGAATTTAGCCATTCATTCCTGCGGGGCAATTTTGCATTACCTGGGAGAGACCAAACATGATCGTTTGCAGCACATTACCGCAGTCAGTCGTGTGGAAGAAGACCAATACGTTTGGCTCGATCGTTTTACTGTTCGTAACCTTGAATTATTTGGCAGCAGCCATGACAACGGAAAATGTTTAATTGATATTATAGATACAACGGTGACACCGATGGGTTCACGTTTACTGAAACGCTGGTTGGCATTGCCATTGAAGCAACTCGATTTAATTAACGAGCGATTGGAAGTCGTAAATTATTTTATGATTCAACGTGATTTACAAAGCGACCTAATTGCTCAGTTCAAAGAGATTGGAGATTTGGAACGTTTAATTTCTAAGGTAGCTGCCGGAAAAATAAATCCGCGTGAATTGGTTCAATTAAAACGGGCGCTCAATTTAATTGAATCCATTAAAGCAGTTACAAGTGCTTGTGAAAATCATTCGCTGCAAAAAATAGCAGAACAATTAAATCCTTGTTTATTAATGCGAGATCGCTTGCAGAATGAACTGAATGAAGAAGCGCCTGTTCTGCTGCATAAAGGAAATGTGATCAGCAAAGGCGTGAATGCCGAACTGGATGAATTACGTGCCATTGCTTTCAGTGGTAAAGATTATTTATTACAGATTCAGCAACGAGAGGTAGAACGCACAGGAATTTCTTCTCTAAAAGTTTCATATAATAATGTCTTTGGTTATTATTTAGAAGTAACAAATGTACATAAAGATAAAGTGCCAGTAGATTGGATTCGTAAACAAACACTGACAACCGCAGAGCGTTATATCACTCCTGAGTTAAAAGTATATGAAGAAAAAATATTAGGTGCTGAAGATAAAATTGCTGTGCTTGAACAAACGTTATATGAAGCATTGGTGCGTGACCTGATTGATTACATCATTCCCATTCAGTTAAATGCTTCATTGATTTCAAGATTGGATTGTCTTTTATCTTTTTCTAAACTGGCTAAGGACAATCAGTATGTGCGCCCAGTTCTGACTAATGAATTTGCCATTAATATTATAGATGGTCGCCACCCCGTGATTGAAAAACAACTGCCTTTAGGGACAGAATATGTAATTAATTCAGTGTACCTGGATAACGATACCCAGCAG
>JANPOX010000490.1:0-3698 GCA_031428235.1 Bacteroidia bacterium
TGGTCTTAATCAACTGTTTAGATTCTAAATCCATAGCAATTGTCCCGGATACATAAACGCAATCTCCAACCATAATGGCCTGATTATAGGGTCCAATTGGAGCAGGTGCATTTGTAGTTTTAATGATTTTTTTCATAATAGATTTAGTTAGTAGACAAAAATAGTAAAAAAACGTTCCAAAAATTAAATTATGGAATTCAACAAAGCAATTTTAGTAAAATATTCATTTTTTAAAATAAAAGCTTAATAATATCAATAGATTTACCTAAATGGAACGAAAACCACTCATATTAGTTACAAATGATGACGGCATAAGTGCCCCCGGAATTTTACATTTAGCGTCAATTGCTAAGAATTTTGGGGATGTATTCGTTATCGCACCGGATAAACCTCAATCCGGTATGGGACATGCTATTACTATTAATTCCACATTGAGAATTCAAAAAACAACCTATCACTCAGGCGTACTGGAAGAATACAGTTGTACCGGAACACCGGTAGATTGCGTGAAAATGGCTGTTAACAAACTACTACCTCGTAAACCCGACCTGGTATTATCAGGAATCAATCACGGAAGCAACAGTTCAATCAATGTTATTTATTCCGGAACCATGAGTGCAGCAATTGAAGGTTCATTAGAAGGAACGCCATCTGTAGGATTTAGTTTGGCTGATTATGATATTAATGCTGATTTTAGTGCCACTACTGTTTTTATTGAAAAAATTATAGCTACCTGTTTGAAAGATAAATTGCCCCTAGGCGTTTGTCTGAATGTGAATTTTCCTAAATTAAAAACAGATGAAATAAATGGGCTAAAAGTCTGCCGCCAGGCTAAAGCAAACTGGGTGGAAGATTTTGAAGAACGCAAAGACCCTTATGGCAGAGCGTATTACTGGCTCACAGGTAAGTTCGTTAATTTTGAACCTGAAGCACAGGATACCGATGAATGGGCTTTACAAAACGGATACGTTTCTGTTGTTCCTGTAATGCATGATTTAACTGCACATAACTATATCAATCACTTAAAAAACACGTTATAATTATGCTTGATAAAATTGATAAAAAATGGATTGGGTTTGTGTTCGGCTTACTATCCCCTGCCTTCTGTTTTTTTTGCTATTGGTTGTTTTTTAATAATCAATTAAGTTTTCCCGCAGGCTTTATCAGGTATTTAAGATTAGGCGATATGCTGCAGGAAGTAGCAATACTTTGTGTGGGTGCTAGTTTACTGATTTTTTACATATCCCTAAACAAAAAAATATTTGATTTCGGAAGAGGTTTGATTGTAGCGGCATTTTTATATGTAGGATTGGTTTTATACATATCACTATTATAGAATAATAATGAAGTACTACGTTATAGCAGGGGAACCTTCAGGAGATCTTCACGCATCCAATATGATGAAGGAGTTATTGTTGCTCGACAGCAAAATTGAATTTAGGTTTTGGGGTGGAGATTTAATGGAACGCGTTACTCACCAAAAACCCAGGAAACACATAAAAGACCTGGCCTTTATGGGCTTTGTTGAAGTTGCCAAAAACATCCGTACCATTTTTAAAAACATCGCCTTTTGTAAAAAAGATATTTTAGAGTTCGATCCCCAAATTTTAATTCTTATTGATTATCCAGGCTTTAATTTACGTATCGCAGACTGGGCAAAAAAACAAGGCATCAGAGTTTTCTATTACATATCGCCAACCATTTGGGCCTGGAAAGAAGACCGTGTGGAAATTATCAAACGAAGTGTGGAAAAAATGTTTGTGATCCTTCCATTCGAAGTAGCCGTATATAAAAAACACAATTATCAGGCAGATTATGTAGGCCATCCTTTATTAGATGCGATAGAACAGGAAAAAAATACATTACCGGATAAGGCAGAATTTATTAAAAAAAATAATCTTGATCAGCGCCCGATTATAGCTGTATTACCTGGCAGCAGGAAACAGGAAATAGAACGTATGTTTTCCATTATGCTGAATGTGGTGGAGGACTTTAAAGATTACCAGTTTGTAATTGCGGGCACTGATAATCTCCCAAAGGAAGCGTATAAAACGGCAATCGATAAGAATTTGAAAGTGGTTTTTAACCAAACTTACGCCTTGATGCATAATGCTCATTCGGGCATTATAAAGTCAGGCACCTCAACGTTAGAAAGTGCTTTGTTTCGATTACCTCAGGTTGTATGTTATAAAGGCGGAACAATTTCTTATTCCATTGCCAAAATGGTGGTTGGAGGTAGGGTAAAATATATTTCGCTTCCAAATTTAATTTTAGATAAACCCGTTGTAAAAGAACTTATCCAGGAGGAGCTAACACCTGAAAATTTAAAAAATGAATTATTGAGAATATTAGATACACCTGCAAGAGATGAGATGCTTAAAGAGTATGATGGCCTGATTAAATTATTAGGAAATAGTGGTGCTTCAAGAAAAGTAGCCGAATTAATTTACAACCACATCCATGCAAAATAATAAGTTTATATTAATCAGTGTTTTGTTTTTATTCGTCAGTTGGCAAATAACAAATGTGTTTGTAAAATCATTTAGCGGATCGACTAAAACAGACCGAAAATACAGTGCAGATGAGGTGGTGAATATCAGAATATTCTCACAAATAAAAATTCAATCTTTTACATTTAGCGCTGAAACAAGTGCTTATAGTGTTTGGGCAAATGGTATAGAAATAGTAAATACCGCCAAATTCCCACTTATAAAGTTTAGTTATAGCAATGACTCGGTTGAAGTGAAAACCTTTGAAACCATTATTGGAAAATATAAACGAATCAAATTATCCAGCATTGATCCGCTTAAATCATTTAGAGTAAAACTTATTTTACCAGATAGAAAGCCTCGTTTTTATGATGACAATTTATACATTACCGCAGAGTCAGGCGATTTGAGATGCGTGAACGAAATTTCACTGGATAATTATATTGCCGGAGTGGTACAGGCAGAATCAGGAAAGCGCTCCTTTCAGGAATTTTATAAAGTACAGGCTATCCTTGCAAGAACTTTTGCTTTATCGCATTTACAAAAGCATGCACCCGAAGGATTTAATTTATGCGATTTTACGCATTGCCAGGCTTATTTCGGAAAAACAACAGAACTTGATATTATGAAAGCCGTAACAGATACGAGGGGAAAAGTGGTGGTGGATGATAATCTTAATTTAATTGATGCGGCTTTTCATAGCAATAGTGGCGGGCAAACTGCAAACTCAGAAGACGTATGGGGTAGCAAATTATCCTATCTCCGGAGTGTAAATGATACCTTTAGTACAAAAATGCCAAATGCAAAATGGGAGAGAAAAATGGCGAAGGAAGATTGGTTGAGCTACTTGAAATTAAAACACAATTTTCCGATTCAGGATTCTAATGCAAGGCGGCTTGCCCTTACCTTCAAGCAGGACTCACGAAGATCTTATCTGGAAGCAAATAACATAAAGGTTCCACTAAAGAATGTCAGAACTGATCTTCAATTAAAATCTACATTTTTTAGTATTTTTTGCCAGGGAGACACCCTGATTTTTAAAGGCCGTGGATTTGGCCATGGTGTGGGAATGTGCCAGGAAGGTGCTATGAAAATGGCTAAACTTGGTTATAAATACCCTGAGGTTATCAACTTTTATTATCAAAGAACCCAGTTGATTGATCTTCACAAACTCAGTTTTTTTAAGGACGAATAAATTATAGATTTTCC
>JANPOX010000491.1:0-1734 GCA_031428235.1 Bacteroidia bacterium
CGAATATAAGAGAATCATCATAGTAGATTCGTTTGAAGATCTCAATCCAAACGAACCGGATTTTGTAACAAACTTATCACTGATAAAAAAGAAATATGCTTCGGTAGATTATTATAAAGGCGTCAAAATTTCTTTTTATAAATAAAAAAAGCCATCTGTTATTTAACAGATGGCTTTTCATTTATGTTTTCAAATCTTAAATGATCAACATCGCGTCTCCATAAGAATAGAAACGGTATTTTTCTTTAATGGCTTCTTTGTAAGCTTTCATAACTAAATCATAACCACCAAAAGCCGCTACCTGCATTAGCAAAGTAGATTCAGGCATGTGGAAATTAGTGATCATGCAGTTAGCTACAGAAAAATCATATGGAGGAAATATAAATTTATTGGTCCAACCACGGTAAGGATTTACATGTCCTGTAGTTGAAACAGAAGATTCTAAAGCGCGCATTACAGTTGTGCCAACTGCACAAACTCTTTTCTTTCTGTCTTTTCCGCCATTAATAATTTTACAGGCTTCTTCAGTAATAATCGCTTCTTCACTGTCCATTTTGTGCTTGGTTAAATCTTCAACCTCTACCATTCTAAAAGTCCCTAAACCAATATGTAAAGTTACTTTAGCATAATTAACACCTTTAATCTCTAAACGTTTTAATAATTCACGGCTAAAGTGTAAACCTGCAGTAGGAGCAGCCACCGCGCCTTCATTTTGAGCATATACAGTTTGGTAGCGCTCAATATCGCTTTCTTCAACCGCACGTTTAATGTATTTAGGCAAAGGAGTTTCTCCAAGGTCATATAAGGCTTTTCTGAATTCTTCGTAAGGACCGTCAAATAAAAACCTTAATGTTCTTCCACGGGAAGTGGTATTATCAATAACTTCAGCAACAACATTATCGTTCTCACCAAAATATAATTTATTTCCAATACGGATCTTACGGGCAGGATCAACTAAAACGTCCCAAAGGCGACTTTCAGCATTTAATTCACGTAATAAAAAAACTTCGATTTTAGCGCCAGTTTTTTCTTTATTCCCATACATACGGGCAGGAAAAACTTTGGTATCATTTAATACCATTACGTCGCCATCATCAAAATAGTTAATAATATCTTTAAATTTCTTATGTGAAATTTTACCGGTTGCACGGTCAACAACCATTAAGCGACTCTCATCACGGTTTTTAGAAGGATATTCTGCCAGTAATTCTTTTGGCAGATTGAATTTGAACATGGATAATTTCATATCTGTTATCTTTTAATAAGACAGAATGAATAGGCCGGAAAGCCATTTCATAATCTTACGGGATTAATAATTTAGTGTGCAAAAGTAAGTCATGAAAGCAGGATTGGTATGCCTCAATGATAATATTAATACATTGACAATCAGTTATATGGTATATAGATATTATCTATAATTAACATTATGTTAAATACAATAATTCAATAGTTGTAATTATCACATAAATCATTGTATTGTAAAAATAGAAATTAAAGTTTTTCTACGGCCAACTTTCCTACTAAAGAACCAATGGCTACACCCATTCCTCCCATCCTCACAGCACAAACAACATTCGGAGAAACTTGTTTAATAATTGGCCTTTTCTCTGTTCCAACTCCCATTATGCCACACCATCTTTGTTCAATCTCAAATGGAACACCCGGGATGATCACTGTCTTTAATAACTTTTCCAAATGCTGATGAATCTTAGGATTTAAATCAAAATCAGTACT
>JANPOX010000492.1:0-6046 GCA_031428235.1 Bacteroidia bacterium
CTTTGATACCGGTTTTCCAATTTCCTTCCAAAGGGTTTCCATTCAATCCCTGAATGTCATTCTGACGGCCAATAAAGTTCCAGGCAAAATAACGTAAATACATATATTTTAACTGATAACTAATGAAATAAGTCATATTAGCAGCGAAATTTGGAATCTGAACTTCTTCCATTTCCCCTGTCTGCTCATTCATTAAAGATTTAGTTTTATGGTGACTCTGTACATCTCCCCAATACCTGTAAGCAGCTTCATGGTTACCTTGCTGACTCCACATCCGTGGGAAAGGAGTACAAAACTCTTTTTTATAAGCCGGGATCGATTTTTTTCGATCATCTACAATTTTATATTTTTTCGATGCTTCGTCCTTGGCAAAAACAGGTTCTCCATCTTTAAAGTTTGCATTATCAGTTGGCGCATTGTAGTATTGTCCGTAGGTTAAAGGCCAGTCGCCATATTGCTCACGGTTCAGGTAAGATAACATGGTAATGGCATTTTCAGGATCATTTTCATCCATTGGAGTGTTGGCCTGAGAACGGATAATCAAAATAAAGAATGAAGAATAACCAATAATCAAAGTAGTGAAACTCACTAAAATTACATTCAAAGTATTGATGCTCTTGGATTTTAAATAATTGATTCCGTACAATAATCCGCCTAAAACTAATGCCCTGGTGAACATACCACTTCCGGTGTTGGCAGAAATAACTGCGATGGCAGCAAATAAAATGGCCGTGTAAAATCCTAATTTATAATAAGATTCTTTCTTTTTAACCGTGTATAAAATCAAAGCTGTTAAAGCAAAGAAAAGCACAACAAAATAAAACGCAGACCCAATATTAAAGCCCATTCCTAGTTTATTCACAAAGAAAATCTCATAATCGGCTGCAAACTTTACAATCTTCGGGATCATAATATTTTGAATGCCTCCTAATAATACCAATGAGATAATACCGGTGATAAAAAAAGATTTCCAGGTAAACGGATATTTTTTAAAATAATAAATAAAACAAATAGCCGGTATAGCCAGTAAATTTAATAAATGGACGCCAATAGATAAACCCATTAAATATGCAATAACAACTAACCAGCGCATGGCGCTAACAGGGTTTGTTGTATCTTCTTCTTCCCATTTCAAAATAGCCCAGAATACCAAAGCCGTAAAGAAAGACGACATTGCATAAACTTCTCCTTCAACAGCTGAAAACCAAAATGAATCAGAAAATGTATAAGCTAAACCGCCAACCATTCCTGCGCCAAATACTGCCCATTGCTTAGCAGAAGTAAATTCTTCTCCTTTTTTTACAATGGCTTTAATTCCAATTCTTGTAATTGTCCAGAATAAAAATAATATCGTAAACGCACTGCATAATGCCGACATGATATTGATCATTTTACCTGCCATTGCAGGTTCTCCACCGGCAAAAAGTGTAAACATACGTCCCAGCAACATAAAAAATGGCGCGCCCGGCGGGTGACCAACTTCTAGTTTATAGGCGCAGGCGATATATTCACCGCAATCCCAGAAACTGGCTGTAGGTTCAATTGTTGAAACATAGGTGAAAGTTGCAATGGCGAAAACAATCCAGCCGATGATGTTATTTAATTTTTTAAACTGCATAGTTGTGTTTTAAAACAGATAAGATGCGAAATTAACTAAAAATGGCACTTAAACAGAATCAATCTTTTTTTTTATGAATTTTTTGTAAATGCAGATATTTTACTATTTTTGTCGCCCGAACTTTTTGTTAAGTTCAGATTGTCCGATGGTGTAACTGGCAACACGACTGATTTTGGTTCAGTAGAGTCTAGGTTCGAGCCCTAGTCGGACAACAAAAAAGCCCTCTTAATCAATGATTGAGGGGGCTTTTTGATTTTAATGACTTTTTTATTTAAAACCGTTTCTTGCTAAAATATCTTTAATATGATTATTTGTAATTGATTCTGTGTCACTTTTATCATAAATGGTAACCAAAATGACCCCATGTTTCACTAAATTGATAACCAAATCATAAATAATCAACCGCGCTCCCCCACTCTTTCCTTTACCTTTCGATTTTATTGAAATTCTAATTTTTCGAACATTACCGCCTAAATCAGTTCCTATGTTAGGGTTAGCGATAAAATCGGATTTAAATACTCTTAAGTCATCCGCTAATGAATGGTATTTTTTCTTAAGGCGCTTGAATTCTTTTTCAAACTCATGAGTAGTTAAAAATTCAATTTTACTCATTTAATAAATCATCCAAAGTTTTTGCTTTCTTTTTCCCGCTTAAAATCTGTTTCACTTCCTTTAAGCCTTTATCAATGCTTTGAGCAGTTTCGTTTTCAATTACAGGCTTATCTCCTAACTTTTTAGCAAGGTCAAATAACAATTTAATATTTGATTTTGATTTTGATTGTATTACTAGCGTTTCCATACAGCTAATTTACAAAAAAATCACTACAATACAGAAATGAAAAACTATTCTTTAATAAACTTCTCCGTTTTTAGAACCATCCCTTTTTTATCAAGAATTTGAATAAAATAAATGCCGTTTGATAAATCGGAAACAGAAATTGGCTCCATTGTTCTTTCGCAAGTCGACACTATCATACCAAAGGAGCTTAACACACTTATCCTAGAATAATCTACTGTTGATCTGATTGATAAACTAGAATAGGAAGGATTAGGGAAAATAATTACATCATTTGATTTCAAACCTAATTCATTTATTCCTGCCAAAACCTGAAAATAATGATAAGCACTATCACCGGAAATTATTTGAGTTCCCGCATTGTCCCAATATTTATGTGTTTCACTTTTCAAAAAGCCATTTATATCATAATTCTGGTCGTGTTCACTGGAATTTATCCAATTTACACCATCCCAGTTTTGGTAAAGGGTATGACTTACAAGCGTATTATTAAGCCCCCATGTGTAAAAACTTTGATTCGATTGTTGCCACATTCCATTATTCCAATTAAAATACGTTTCATTGGTTATTTTATTATTACTGTTGTAAAATTTATCACATTTATTCCAATTATCCCAGCTTACTCCATTCCAGAACTTCCCAATATAACCGGTCCAATTGTTATTTGCATCGAAAGCATTAGAATCCAAACTTGAGTTATCCCACGAAAACCCATTCCAGTTTTCAGTTAAACCACTTATATTATTATTGTTTGAATCATATGTCCAATTCGTTCTAAAAATATCATCCCATGAGGTTCCATTCCAACTTTTATACAATTGACTTATCATGTTATTATTAGAATCATAAGTATAGATTTCCTGAATAACATTAACCCATGAACTTCCATTCCATGTTTGTTTTAGGTAGCTCAACATGTTATTATTAGCATTGTAAGTATTTAGCTCCTGCTCATAATTCACCCAGGAACTTCCATTACCGTTTTGCGATAAGTAACCGGTTTGATTGTTATTTGCATCATAGGTGTAAATATTTTTATAGGAATTAAGCCATGAACTTCCATTCCAATACTGGCCATAATTACTAAGATTATTATTATTCATATCATATGTATATAAATATTGACCAGAGTTAACCCAGTTCGAACCATTCCAGTTTTGTCTTAATAAACTGGTGATATAATCGCTGGAATTATAAACGTAATTTACTGTTTTTGCATTTGGTTGGAAACTCCAGTTATAAATTGCCGTATCCCAACTCCAATAATAACTGCTATCTCTCTGTGAGACCAAATTTATCTTAGCTATTATATTATCGACAATTTCGCTCTTGCCTGGATTATTCTTATTATTTATTTGAAAATTAGCTTTGAAATCTAATTTTGGAACTTTAGTTTGTCCAAGACCAAATAAAGAGCAGAAGATGAGAGAAATAAGTACTTGTTTTTTCATAGGTATTTAATATTTGGTAAATATAATTCTTTTCTAAAAAAATTGTCATTTTGTCACTTTTCTTTCTATTGGTACAACCTTTGACTAAAAGAATCCGAAAAAATAATAATCTATAACCTATAATATATTAAGTATGAGCACCGGAAAAATCAACGTACAAACAGAAAACATTTTCCCCATTATTAAAAAGTTTCTTTACAGTGATAATGAGATCTTTTTACGTGAATTAGTGAGTAATGCCACTGATGCGACCCAAAAACTGAAAGCCCTGAATTCTATGGGTGAAGCTAAAGGCGACTTGGGAGATCTTAAAATAGAAGTAAAAGTTGATAAGGATGCTAAAACCATTACCATTAAGGATAAAGGTCTTGGGATGACATCCGATGAGATTGAAAAATACATTACTCAGATTGCTTTCAGTGGTGCCGAGGAATTTGTGACCAAATACAAAGATAAAGTTGATAAAAATGTGGTGATAGGACATTTTGGTCTTGGATTTTATTCTGCTTTTATGGTGGCTCAAAAAGTGGAAATTTTCTCGTTATCATATAAAGAAGGAAGCAAAGCAGTGCGTTGGGAATGTGACGGAAGTCCGGAATACCAAATTGAAGAAACGGATGCTAAAACAGACCGTGGAACTGAGATTGTGTTGCATGTTGCAGAAGACAGTTTGGAGTTTTTAGAGAATTCTAAAATTGAAGGGCTTCTAAAAAAATACTGTAAATTTTTACCGGTAGAAATTGTTTTCGGAACAAAAAAAGACTGGGTTCCTTCCGGCGAAAAAGATGAGAAAGGAATAGAGAAAGAAAACGAAATTGAAGTAGAAAACATCATCAATAATCCTGTTCCTGCCTGGGTAAAAAAACCGGCTGACTTGAAAGATGAAGACTACAAATCGTTTTATAGGGAATTATACCCAATGCAATTTGAAGAGCCTTTGTTTCATATTCATTTAAACGTGGATTATCCGTTCAACCTGACTGGTATTTTATATTTCCCTAAATTATCCAACAAGTTTGAAGCGCCAAAAGACCGTATTCAATTATACAGTAACCAGGTGTTTGTAACGGATAATGTTGAAAACATTGTTCCTGATTTCTTAACCATGTTACGCGGTGTGATTGATAGTCCGGATATTCCTTTAAACGTGAGTCGCAGTTATTTACAGGCCGATCATAATGTGAAGAAAATCTCTTCTCATATTACTAAAAAAGTGGCTGACAAACTGGAAGAGATATTCAAAAAAGAACGCCCTGATTTTGAAGCTAAATGGGATGACGTGAAAATTTTTGTTCAGTACGGAATGATCAGCGATGAGAAGTTTTACGAAAAAGCGTCGAAATTTTCTTTAGTGAAAAATACAGAAGCCAAAGCATTTACACTGGAAGAATATGATGCCCATGTGAAAACGAACCAAACTGACAAAGATGGTAAAGTCATATTTTTGTATGCAACGAACACGGATGAACAACATACATACATTGATGCGGCTAAATCAAGAGGTTATGATGTGCTGTTAATGGATTCACCATTAGATTCGCATTTAATTAATCACCTGGAAAGTAAATTAACCAATACTCAGTTTGTGCGTGTGGATGCTGACACCGTTGAAAAGCTGATCAAAAAAGATGACGGCCAGGTAAGTAAATTAACTGAAGATGAACAAAAAACATTGAAGCCTATTGTTGAAGGTGTTGTTGCCAAAGAAAAATACACCGTTACTTTTGAAAGCTTAAGCGAAACCGATTCGCCGATGTTAATCACTCGCCCTGAATTTATGCGCCGCATGAAAGATATGCAAGCCATGGGTGGCGGTGGCGGTATGAATTTTTACGGATCAATGCCTGATATGTACAATTTAGTAGTGAATGCAAACCACCCGTTAATTAGTAAAATATTGGTGGAGAAAGATGCCGAAAAACAAAGCCAGTTAGCGAAGCAAGCGGCTGACCTTGCTTTATTATCTCAAGGTTTACTGAAAGGTGAAGAACTGACTAAATTTGTGAAACGTAGTGTTGAGATGATTAATTAATTTTTTGTCACATCGAGTAGAAAATCCGCCTCTTTTGATTTTCGTATCGAGATGTCGTTCTCGATACAATTTTTGCAAAGAGTAAGCAAAAATTACTCGAACGGACAAGAAAAGCATATATTTATTAAAAAAATAAACACATGGAAAAC
>JANPOX010000493.1:0-7709 GCA_031428235.1 Bacteroidia bacterium
ATGCGTGATCTGGATATACGTGGGGCTGGTAATTTATTGGGCGGTGAACAAAGCGGATTTATTAATGATATGGGATTTGATACCTACATGAAAATATTAAATGAAGCCATTGAAGAATTGAAACAGGAAGATTGGTACAAACAATCCGTGGAGGAAGGTGAAGGTGCAAGTACTGATAAGTCTGTTTTCTCACGGCAGTTCGTTAAAGAAACAGTTGTAGATACTGACCTGCAGTTATTAATTCCGGAGACCTATGTCAGTAATCTCACAGAACGTTTATTATTGTACCGTGAATTGGACAGTATTTCAAAAGCCGAAGTTTTGGTAGTGTTTGAGTCTAAGTTAAGAGATCGTTTCGGTCCATTGCCTGTTGAGGCTTCGGAGTTAATCAATGTGGTGCGGATGCGTTGGGCTGCTATGAAATTAGGTTTTGAAAAAATCACTTTGAAGAACAATAAAATGTTGTCTTATTTTTTAAGCAAGCAGGATAGCGAATATTATAATTCACCCATGTTTAAGGCAGTGCTCGCATATGCTCAAAAAACCCCCAAACAGACGGCCTTAAAGGAACAAAACAACAAGTTGTGGCTTACCATCGAAAACATTAAAAGCGTTGATGAGGCAATTGCCGTATTAGAAAAAATTTCAGTTCAAATTATTAAACCTGTCAGTTCGAGCGAAGTCGAGAACAAATAAAGCTTCATGTAAAAAAAAAACCGCTTCGTTTATACAAAGCGGGTTTTTAGTTTTGTTTAAAAAAGATTATTCTACAATCATTTTCTTAGTAGTAACGTTTCCATCTACATTTAAAGAGTAGTAATAAACACCAGCTGCATAAGCACCTAATTTAACTGAATGAGAACCGGTAGTTGTTCCTGTTTTTTCAGAAGACACAACGCGGCCCATGATGTCAGTAACAGTAAATAGTACTGAGTTTACATTAGTAGGTAAGCTATATTTTACCATTGATTCTTTCGTGTAAGGATTTGGACTATTTTGAGTTAAACCGAAACCGTTATTTTGTAAATCTTTCACATTAGTAACTACTGGAGTATGAATAGAAAAGTCTATCATGTATGCGCGACTTGGTGATGAACGTAATTTTGTGCCAAAAGTACCAGGCATATTATATCGCTCTCTTTTAAAAGAATAAGTAGTATAATTTTTACCAACGGAAAGATCATCAAAATAAGCTGAACCTGCTGTTGGTGGAGACGGAGCGTTTTGCACCATAATTCTGGCCGCCATTCCATTTACGGTTGCAACATTAGTACTTGTGGCAGAACTATAGCAAACAGTGCCTACAGGTATATTTGGTTGACCAGGAATAAACGTAGCAACAGCCGAAACAATATTATCTGCTGGTATTAATTGGCCCATTAAACCATTTACTACAACAGGTATATAACCTGTTAAGTTTGTAGTAGCCGTATCAGCATCAGTTAATACGTATTTAATGCTTAGTTTATTAGAAGGGGGAGCAGTTAAAAACGAGGCGCTGCCTTGAACTCCTGGGGCCGGGTTAAATAATGGAGAGAAATAAGTGCCAAAAAAACCATTTGGTGCCGCAAAACTAAATGTACCAAAAACAGTAGTATTAGTTGTGTCACCCCATACGACTTCAACCAATAAAGTATCATTGAATGTTGTGCGTCTTTGATAAAAATTACCCACCCATACCGTATCTAAATAATAAGATTCACTAGCTGTTAATAATGGATTAAAGTTTACCTGATCAAAAATTATGCTTTTTGGATCAAAATTCATCCCAAATTTATGGTTTGAAATATAAGATGCTGTGGCAAAAGAACTTCTAGTTGTTGAATCACAATAAGTAGGTGAAACAAATAAACCAACTTTTGTGCCCGCAGATCCCCCTGCAATTTCTGAGGGTAAAACTCCGTTTGTGGTAATAAGAGCATAACCCGGATCAAAACGACCAGACATTCCTGCTGCCGAAGTTTTAAGAAAAGATTTTGATGGAATCTTCCGTTGAGTTGGTGTTAACCCATTAGCGTTATCATTTACAATGTTGATTGAGCTTTGTGCAAATGCAGTAACGCTTATAGAAAGCGTAAATAAGAGAGAATAGATTGTTTTCATGATAATATAGATTGTTTTGATTTTAATTATTTAGTAACAACAAATTCTTTTGTTATTACGTTCCCATTAGAACGTAGTTGATAAAAATAAGAACCAGCCGCATAGGAGGAAGCGTTTAAATTAATTTTATACTCACCAGCCTGTTGTGTACCAAAGGTTTCATTATAAACCTTTTGCCCATGAATATTAAAAACACCCAAGGAAACATCTTTTGATTCTTTTTCTAATGAGTAAGAAATTGTTGCCACATCATGAGAAGGATTAGGATAAATAGCGTTTAATTTAACCCCATTATAATATTCATTAACTGCAGAAACAACCCCTAACACGGCAAAGAAACCAATATTGTTATCTAAAGCACCGTCGGCGTATGCACCGCCATCTGTTTTATACCACTGGCTAGATGCTGTAGCATGAAACGTCATGTCAAGGCTTTGTGCAGCGCCTATAGCATCGCTAATAAAACCTACAGTATCTGTAGAAGCTAAACCAAAGCTATTTACTACTATAGCAAAATCACCTAACATTTGAATTGGTGTTGCAAATGTTGCAACCGTCCAGCCAAAACCTTGGGCGCTTGACGTTGTCGTATCAACGTTTGCAATATTTACTAAAGCCGTTGGGGTTTGTTTAATGTTTGGCCCGTAAGAATCCAATGTGAAAGTGCCTGCTGTTGCTGTTCCTGTTGGAGCTACGTAAGTGCGAGCTTTATTGGCAGCCATGCTCCAGATGCTAACCGATAGGTTAGAAGTAGCTAATGGGGCAGGAGCCATATCTTTTGCGATTGCCCAAATGACTACTTTTTCAATAGAGAGTGGGGTTGCGTTTAAATTGTAATACCCTTGGGCACAAGTACTGATGCCCCCATTGTTTTTTCCATAAACATATCCTCCGCCCTGAGAACCAAAGATCGTTAATTGACCGCCTCCGAATCCAAATTCAGGTAAAAAATCAGCCGTGTTATCCCATCCTGCTGTATCTCCCGCCATAGCCGTAGCTGTTTTAGCAGATAAGGTAAGAGAAGGAATAAATTTAACGTCGCCAGTGCTTGCCTGCGTTGTTAATTGTGCTTGAGCTACTATGGATAAGCCAAGAGTAGTAAAGAGTAAGTAAATTTTTTTCATGTTGTTTTGTTATAATATGATTGTTTATATACAAATATAACGAATTGAGTATCTAAAACAAAAAAACCGGCCTGAATTTTCAGGCCGGTTTTTTTTAAAAAACAGATGGTTTCGGATAATTATTCTACAATCATTTTCTTAGTAGTTACTCTACCGTCTACATTTAAAGAGTAGTAGTAAACACCAGCAGCGTATGTATCTAATTCCACAGAGTGCATACCAGCGCTTGTACTAACTTTCTCTGAAGACACAATGCGCCCCATAACATCAGTTACAGTAAACACTACTGAATTAGCGTTGTTTGCTAATTGAAAATTAACCTTAGATGAACCTGAAAATGGATTAGGAATGTTTTGACCTAAAGCAAAACCAGTATTTTCTAATTCTTTTACACCCACAGTAATGTTAGTTAATTTAAAACCAATATCATGACTTTCGTAGGCAAATGGGGCTGTATATGCATAAGTCGGTAAGAAGTAACCGTTCCAGCCTGTGGAGCTTTGGTTATATCTTGAATCCGTTGGAAGAATCATTGATATAGTCATATCAGCAGTATAATAGTTGCCAACTGTACCAAAATTAGTGGGATCAGTTCCAGCGCCATTTTGTTCAGCCGAAATAATCATAAATAAATTTTTATTTGCTGTGTTAGTTGCATCACCTATTAAAATATCCGAAGGTGTGAAAGTGTAACCAGGCTTAAAGGAAATAACCGCACCAACTTTTTTAGAAAGTGTTTGAGGCGTAATACCGGGAGTTGCAACAATTATTTGCTTGTAAATACTACCAGAACAGGTATCAGCATAGGTTAATGGAATTGATAATCTCTTTAACAAAGGAGTCGAAGATTTAATGTTATTAGTTATAGGACTATATTCGATATCCTGATAAGAAACCGTAGTTCCTAAATCCCAGTCTAGTGCATGATTTTCAGCAATTATCTGAATGATTAAAGAATCTGCAGTATTATCTGTTAAACCTGTGTTTCTCTCATATAAATAACCAACAGAAATTGAATCTACAGTATACGTTACTGTTTTATCATCGATAATTGTTTGTTGTGCCATAAAGCTAGGATCCATGTAGGTTGCAGCTTTATGAATGTATGGATTTACGGGTTGCCCACCAGCATCGTACCCTAAAATAATAGTGGAATCAGGGAAAACATGCATAGCGTTATATGTTGGAATCCCAGCCTGAATTAATTCAAGAAAGTCCAACTGATTAAACCAGGCGCTACCCGGCATACTTGCCGTTTTGTTGCTAAAAGCAGAATTTGTTTTTCTAAAAGTTGCGCCATTAACGTTTTTAAATTTGCGCACCGGTTCAACGGGAGCGTTACTGATTGTTGTTTTGTTTTGAGCAATTGCTAAAACAGAAAACAATACCATAGATGAAAGTAAAATTTTTTTCATGATTTTATTTTTAAGTTATTATTTGTACAATTTCAAAGATAAACCAATTGTTTTAAAAAACCAACGCTTGTAAATTGTTTAACATATTTGGTTTTTGCAACTATTATTAGAGTTTTTCATTCATATCGGTTGGTTTCATTATCTTTAAACCATGTTAAAAAACATTACAGAATCACTAATTAAATTTAGCGAAGTAGATTCGTTGAGAGTTGTTTGGCACGGACACTATGTGCGCTATTTTGAAGACGGAAGAGAAGCGTTTGGAAGCCAATTTGGCCTAGGGTATTTGGATGTTTATGAACACGCGTTAGCTGTTCCACTGGTAGATTTACAGGTTAAGTTTAAAAAAATTTTGGAATATGGCGACACCGCCATCATTGAAACAACCTTCATAAATTCACCAGCCGCTAAACTCATTTTTGAATATAAAATTTCAAGCGCCAAACATGGTTATGTGGCGTGTGTGGGTAAAACAACCCAGGTATTTATGAGTCCCGCAAAAAAGGAACTATTCATAACGATGCCACCTTTTATGGAGGAATGGAAAAAAAAGTGGGGGTTGTAACGCTTTAATTTTTCTTAACAGTTCAGTAAGATTTAACAGCTTATTTATTTTTATTTTTGATCCATGAACAAATTATTTCTTTTAATCTTTCTACCTTTTATCGGACTCTCTCAAAATTTTAAAATTGTGAAAGATACTACCGTTTTAAAACAAAAAATAGAGAGCATGAGTAAAGCTACCAATTCGATAGAAGCAGACTTTGTTCAGGAAAAAAACTTAAGCATGCTCTCTGAAAAAGTAATTAGTAAAGGACACTTTGTATTTAAAAAAGAAAACTTATTGCGATGGGAATATAGTTCACCTTCAAAATATTTAATCGTCATCAATAAGGATAAGATAATGATTAAGGATGAAAAAAAGACAACAAAATACGACATGAATAGCAATAAAGTATTTAAAGAAATAAATGACATTATGCTGTCATGTGTGCAGGGAACTATTTTTAAATCAAATAAATTTAAAACCAATTATTTTGAAAACGATAAAGGATACAAACTGGAATTAATCCCGCAGGTAAAAAACATGAAAGAAACATTCAAAAAAATCAACCTGTATTTTGATAAAACCGTAACTTCGGTGTCTAAAATGGAAATGGTGGAAAGCAACGATGATCTTACCTCGCTTGACTTCACAAACAAAAAAATAAATGCACCAGTTTCTGAAACTATATTTACTGTTAAGTAGTTTTTTATTACTAACAAGCTGTAGCATTTCTAAATACAATCATTTAAAATGTGAAAGTGCCGGCTCGCATGAAAACGTTATAACACCTGTTATCAAACCAACGATTGTTTCTAAATACAAAACATCCATTGATATTCTTAAAAACCATTTAACCGGAATTTTAATCATTAAACAACTAGACTCGATTACAACACGTCTTGTTTTTGTTACAGAATTAGGCATGAAAATGTTTGATTTTGAAGCAAAGAACGGGGAAATGAATGCGATTTATGTTTTTGAGCCGCTTAATAAATCACAACTAATAGAAGCATTGAAGCGCAATTTCAATAATATACTTTTATTAAATTTCAATAATTCAACAACTCCCGGTTTGTGCAACAATAAACGAATCTCCCAGGTTGTTTTTAAAAAAACAAGGAAAGAGAAATGGTATTATTCAGGAGAGAAAAAGGAAAACAAACTAAACGTATTGCTTCAGGAAACTTTTCACAACAGAAAACAAACTTCAAAAATTAATTATACATTCAGCCTAGATTCACAAACCTATTCACAAATTAAATGCAAGCAATACGGCCTTATAAAGTTTTATTTTGAATTAAACGAAATACAAAAAACAAATGACTGATACTTTTTTATTGAATGATTTTTATACTGTAAAATCAACGAAAAAAC
This sequence comes from Bacteroidia bacterium, assembly GCA_031428235.1. Lineage (GTDB taxonomy): Bacteria > Bacteroidota > Bacteroidia > B-17B0 > Aurantibacillaceae > UBA4416. The sequence continues at coordinate 6,564 of JANPOX010000493.1, forward strand.
CCGGCGAGAATACACTTCTTGTAACCATTCAATTGAACCCGGCACATGCCATATTTAACGGACATTTCGAGCAAATGCCAATTGTTCCCGGTGTTTGCCAAACACAAATCATTAAAGAATTGTTACAGTTTGAAGTAAATCAAAACCTTGTATTAACCAATGGAGATAACATTAAATTTACTGGAATGATCATTCCTTCTGCACATCCTGAAGTTCACGTTGAACTTTCATATAAAAAAGAAGAAAATAATTACTCGGTAGACGCGAAACTATTTTACGAAAACACTACTTTTACGAAATTTAAAGGTTCATTTGCTCATAGCTAAACATGGAAACACAAACCTTATTGAATAAACAAAATGACAAAACGGTTTTTAAAATCGTATTAGCTGTGAGTGCTTTAATTTGTATTGTTGTTGTGGTGTTGAATCAAAAACTAATTCCTGTTCCTGATTCTTTTCCATCTTTCATTTATAAACTACCTCTGCTCAATGCCTTTTTAAACGGCTCTTGTAGCGTTTTATTAATCGCGTCATTATGGGCCATAAAAAAAAGAAACTTTTCGCTTCATAAAAAATTAAATCTAACAGCTTTCCTGCTGTCCTCTTTGTTTTTAATTTCCTATGTAACGGCTCATTATTTTATTCCTGATACAAAGTTTGGTGATGTAAATCATAACGAAGTTCTTGAGCAATCAGAATTAGCAGCAGTATTAGGAATCAGACCAATTTACCTGATGATTTTATTAAGCCATATTTTTTTAGCGGTTATCGTTTTGCCTATGATATTATTATCGTTTTACTACGGCTTAAAAGATGATAGGGTGAAGCATAAAAAAATTACCCGCTTCAGTTATCCAATTTGGTTGTATGTAACCATTACGGGTGTTGTAGTTTATGCGATGATTGCGCCATACTATAATTATTAATTATTTTATCAACTTAGTTTTTGAGCTGCGATTATTTTCGTGGCTCTTTTTGTATATTTGCTAAACATTATGGCACTCAGGCAAACACAGCATTTAAAGCTATTACAAAAATTATCTCCGCAACAAATTCAACTCATGAAATTGTTGCAGTTGCCAACCGTTGCCTTAGAACAAAGAATTAAAGAAGAGTTGGAATTAAATCCTGCATTGGAAGAAGA
>JANPOX010000494.1:0-9272 GCA_031428235.1 Bacteroidia bacterium
CACGTTGTTTCCACCATCTTTACTTACGGACATCCCATGATCAACTAAGATGCTTGTCCCGAAGTTCTTCGCCCACTCCCATGACTGAGCAGAAACTATAAAAGGCACGATACTAAGAAAGAAGATAAAGTATTTTTTGGACATGGGGTGTTTTTTCATTTGCTATTCAAAATTAAGTCCAAGGCTAAAGGATTTAAAGGAATAACCTTCAAACAGCGATCTTTAACTCCTCAAAGCCCCTTTCTTATGGTTAATAGGCACAACCACTGAAGAGCGTTAGTTCTCCCATTTTGTAAACCCATTTTTATCGTATATTTACCTACGAAAACAAGCCTAAAAGTGAGGACTTTTTAAGGTTGGATTCAAACGGTAATGTTCCTTTAAATTTTGTTCATTTTAGTCTAGGTATTTTAAGAAGATTTTATCTTTTCCATTAATTCCGGTTCATGATCTAAAACTCCCATAAAGTCGAGAATTAGCTCTAAATGTTCGTTAAATTTGTTAGCAGTATCACCGTTTGGTTCCACCAAAGCCTTGCAGAAATGTAAGGCTTTTTTTGTTGCCTACTTGCACCTGCATTATCCGACTGTAGCCATTAGCTGTACCCTATCATATGTTAATTTTACAAGCATATCATAATAATCTTGTAATACATATGCTTAATTACTACTTCATATTTGTAAGTAAAACGTAATAACGAATTTATGAAAACTGAAATTCCAAAAAGAGCTTTATTTGTAATGTCTTTTTTAACAGCACTTATTGTTGCCACGCTAACAATAATTCTTGCCTCGTGTGGCGAAAAAGCTGAACCTGCTAAAGACTCAGAAGTAATTGCGGATGAACGCAACGATGCCAATCTTACTGCTCCAAAAGAAACCGACGCCGAATTTGTTGTAAATGCAACAATTATTAATTTAAAAGAAATACAGTTAGGCCAATTAGCTCAAAGTAATTATGCATTGATTGAGGTTGCCAATCTTGGAAAAATGATGGAAAAAGAACATTCGGAAGTTTTAAAAGAACTTGAATCACTAGCAGCCAAAAAAAACTTTACCATACCAAAAACGCTTACTGGAAACGCTACCAATGAATATGAAAAACTGAAAAATATGGTGGGCGCTGAATTTGATAAAACTTATTGTGATATGATGGTAAAAGGACATGAGGATGCTATTGAAAAGTTCACTGCTGCTTCGTTAAATTCCGCAGATAATGACGTCAAAGCATGGGCAGAATCTAAGCTTCCATCTCTCAAAAATCATCTTGAACACGCTTTAATGTGTCAGTCCAAGGCGGGGATCAGGCATGATACTCAAAACAAATAAATTTAAAATCTAAAACAAAGAGAAGAATCTTCATTCATAAAACTCTTGTTTTTTCGAACATTTGCTATATCTTTAAATAAATTAAAGATTCAAAGAGCTTTCTGTATTGAAGAACATAGCCATCATATGTTGTTTTATTCTAATTACCTTATTTTCTACAGGTAGCTATTTCGTTTATTTGGGTTACCTCAACTCCTACAAAAAAGAATTCAAATCGTATATCTTTCAAAATAAACAAAAAACCGCAACTACTGTTTTATATATTAATCCCAGTGAACTCTATACAAATTCTTCTTGTATAATATGGGAGGATGAAAATAAAGAAATTGTTTATAAAGGCATTTTATATGATATCCTTCAAATTAAAAACGCCGGAAAAAAAGTGGCTATTACGGTTGTTTCCGATAAGCAGGAAATGATGTTAAAAAAACAGTTCAATGAACCAGTTGATTCTGAATCAAATAAATCAACGAAATTATTAAAAAACTTCTTCGCCTTTAAATACGTTATAAATCAGTCTGAAATTAATTTTAAAGTTAATGGCTTAAATCTATCTGTTTTTTACACCTTAGATTTATTTCAACTGTTTCCGGTTTATTTTTCACGGGACACTCCACCACCTGATCATCTAGCATAATAAATTTAACTCCAGTTAATTGGATATCTGACAAAATCAGGTAGTTCATTCTGCTATTTAATAATTTAAAATTATTTGAAGTAGTCATATTGTATCCATTACATCCCTATGGTTAACGGGACAAATGGAGATAACGCAACTAGGCCATATGACAACTAAAAATCAACAATATCTACATATGAAACAAAAAACTTTAATTATAGTGTTTAGTACGCTTTCTTTAGCATCGTATGCACAAACAATAACCGTCCGCGACAGATCATCCCGTGAACCATTAGAGGATGCTGTGATACAGGATAAAAACAATATTCAGGTTAAAACAAATATAAGAGGTAAGGCCGATCTCTCTTCTTTATTAAAAGGAGATTCCGCTTTTGTATACCAATTTGGCTATGCTACACAAAAAGTAATGATCTCCGACGGCATTGATATTTCTATTGATTTGGCCGCCAAATCTGTCAACCTGGATGAAATAGTATTTTCAGCAAACCGTAAGGCTGAATCCAAAATGGATGTGCCTTATCAAATGGAAATCATCCGTCAAAAAGATATTGAGTTTTCTAATCCTGCTACCACTGGCGACCTACTGCAAAATTCAGGTCAGGTGTTCGTTCAAAGAAGCCAGGCAGGAGGCGGAAGTCCCGGAATGAGAGGTTTTGAAGCGAATAAAGTGCTTTTGGTAATTGATGGTGTACGAATGAATAATGCTATTTACCGTGGCGGACATCTGCAAGACGTTATGACCATTGATCCAAACATGCTCGAAAGAACCGAGGTTGTTTTTGGCCCATCTTCTACCATGTATGGTAGCGATGCGTTAGGTGGGGTGATGCATTTTTATACTAAAAACGCTCAATTTAGCTCCGATGATAAAATGCTGGTGAAAGCAAATGCCATGATCCGTTATGCCTCAGCGACTCAGGAAAAAACAGGCCACCTGGATTTTAATTTAGGATGGAAAAAATTTGCCTCGCTCACAAATATTACTTTTTCTGATTTTGGTGATGTGATGAGTGGTTCAACCAAGCTGACAGGTTATTCTAATAGCTGGAATAGAAATTATTTCCAGGAAAGAATCAATAACCGTGACACCATGAGCGTTAATGCCGATAATAATTTACAAAAGGGAAGCGGGTATACTCAAATGGATCTTATGCAGCGTTTTAATATTAAAACCGGAGAATACCTAACCCATAATTTTAATTTCCAGTATAGCTCCTCTGGTTTCCTGCCTCGTTATGACAGGTTAAACGGAGATTACGACAGCACAAAATTCAGATGGGCTGAAAACGGATATGGTCCTCAAAAACGATTGTTAGGGGCTTACACTCTCTGCTTTGACCAAAAAACATTAGTAACCGATAACATTAAAGTGATCCTTGCTTATCAAAAATTAGATCAGGACAGAATTACCCGCAGATGGCAAAAAACAGCAAGAATTTCACAACGCGAAGACGTAACCGTTTTATCAGCTAATGTGGATGCTTCCAAAGTGATCAGGGAAGAACATGAGTTGAGATACGGTTTGGAGTTTACTGCCAATGATGTGGAATCGGCAGCAGATACAACCAACATCATAGAAGGAGGAAAAGGGAAAGCTCAAACCCGCTATCCTGATAGCGGAAGCACAATGAATTCCTTCGCGGTTTATTTGTCCCATGCGTGGGAAGTGAACAATAATTTTATTGTGACTGATGGTATACGCTATACAAATACATCATTAACAGCCAACTTCCGGGATACTACTTTTTTTAAATTCCCCTTTAATTCAGCAAAACAAAATAATCAGGCAGTTACCGGGTCGTTAGGGTTTACCTGGAAGGCAGAGAATGATTATAAGGTAAGTTTATTGGCTAATACTGGTTTCCGATCTCCAAATGTAGATGATATGACAAAAGTATTTGAATCGCCATCAGGAGTTATTATTGTTCCTAATCCTGATTTAAAACCAGAATACTCTTATAATTTTGAATTGGGAATTAGTAAAGTGGTACAGGGAAAATACAAATTTGATATTACCGTTTATTACACCAGTTTAACTAATGTTTTGGTCGTAAGAGATTTTAAATTCAATGGAAACGACTCTGCCACATACCAGGGTGTGAAAAATAAAGTACAAGCGATGCAAAATGGAAACAATGCCTATATTCTTGGCGTAAATGGTGGCGTATCTTTTGATTTTAATGAGCATGTATCTTTTAAAAGCGTCTTAAATTATACATATGGAAGGGTTACGGACACAAAGAATGATACTGTTATTCCTTTAGACCATATTGCTCCGCTCTTTGGACAAACCAGCCTCATCTATAAAACAAAAAATATAGATGGTGAATTTTTTATTCGCTATAATGGCAAAAAAGCATTGGCAGATTATGGTCCATCCTATATATCTACGGAAGATAATTTGAAATATGCCACTGCTAATGGTATGCCGGCATGGTTTACATTAAATATCCGGTTTGGGTTCAATATCACAAAATCACTGCGTTTAAATGCAGCATGCGAAAATATAACGAACAACCGCTACAGGACATTTGCCAGTGGAGTAAACGCGCCTGGTAGAAATGTGATTGTGAGTCTGAGGTACAAGATGTAATTATTGTTTGTTTGTGTTTGTTAAAAATGCACCCAAAAGGGTGCGTTTTTAATTTTACGCTTTGAAATTTTGCACATGTCGTTAATATTTACGAACTTACTTTTTCAAACTACCACGTATGAGATCAATTTTACGTTATTTTACATTCATTTTTATATGCCTGATTGGCTTAACTTCTCTGAAATCAATGGCACAGGGCAGTAGCAGCGGTTCATCATGGTCCAAAAAATTCGAATTTCAGAAATCCTTTATAGAAAATAAGGGGCAATTCATTATTCCAAATTACTTTGGAAATCCTTCTGATGTATTGTTTGCAGTAGATCACGGAGGCACTAAAATATATTTTACCAAAAAAGGAATTACCTACGCTCTTCTGGAAACAACAAAAAAATCAAAAGATGCCCGTGAAACAGAAAGAGAACGTAGGAAAGAATTCAGGAGCCCTGAGGAACACATCCGTCATGAAAAAGAAGAACATGAACTAAAAGTAAAGGCTGACCAGGTAACCATGTTATGGCAAAATGCCAATCCTAATGTTGAAATAGAAGGCGATGGGTCAACGTCTGATTACCACAGTTATACAATTAAACAAGTTAATGGTGAATTTAAGATTGTATCAAATGTTCATGGCTTTAAAAAGATCACCTACAAAAACATCTATCCCAATATTGATATTGATTATGTGTTATCGGAAAAAGGTGGCTTAAAATATTCGTTAACCCTTCATCCGGGCGCTGATGCTTCTTTAGTAAAAATGGTATACAATAGCCACGTGTCCTTAAAAAGTAATGGTGATATTCATATTGATACTAAATTCGGAAACATCGTTGATCATGCACCTTTAACTTTTTATCAGCAGAATGCATATTCTATTATTACTTCAGCTTTTATTAAAACCGGAAACACGATTTCTTTCCAGTTAAGCAATTATGATCATACAAAAACTGTGGTCATTGATCCCTGGACCCAAACTCCTGCATTTGCCACCAACTGGGATTGTGTTTGGGAATGCGAGAGAGATGGCGCCGGAAATGTTTATATTATTGGTGGTGTAAACCCTATGCAGTTATTAAAGTATAATTCTGCAGGTGCAATACAATGGACTTATAACACACCTTATGACACTTCTGCCTGGCTTGGTACAGTGGCCACTGATAATGCCGGAAATTCTTATGTGACTAATGGGTCTTTAGCTAAAATAACAAAAGTGAATGCGGCAGGGGCTTTAGTTTGGGCAAACAATTCAACGGGAAATTCAGACGAGTACTGGAGCATGGCTTTTAACTGTGATCAGACCAAATTAATAGTAGGCGGAACAACCGGTTTTTTTGGTTCTCCTCCCGTTCTGAAAGGTGCGATTTTTGATGTCGATATAAATACAGGGGTTCCAACCAACACCCAAACAATTGCATATGGTTCAGTTATTTCTTTTCCTCCATCACTTCAAGAGGTAAGATCCATTGCGCATTCAAACGGTAAATACTATTTTCTATCCCAGGATTCAATAGGCTATGTAAATTGTACTCCGACCCCTAGCATTTATAAAGACAAAAGCACATACTCCTTAGATTACAAATGTGAAAATTTTAGATTTGATAATTCAGGTATTATGGCTATTAAAGCAAACGGAAATTTTTTATACACTCAAAACGGGACCCATGTCCATAAACGTTCTTTAGCAACAGGAGCTATTTTAGATACAGCTCTTATCCCAGGCGGTGCATCCTCGATGTCTGTGGGAAAATATAGGGTTGAAAACACTGGGATTGACATTGATGATTGCGGAAATGTTTATGTTGGATCAAAAAACGCACTTATAAAATATGATGCAAATTTAAATTTACTGGGTCAGTCAACAACGCTATATAATGTATATGATGTCCAGGTAACAACTAACGGAGATGTCATTGTTTGTGGGTCAACTGGAAATTCTGCAAACCCTGTTAGAACAGGTTACATTGAGGTGATTAATATGAGTGCCTGCAATACAATGACTCAAAACTGTTGCAGCATCACGGGTATAAATGAACAAAATCAATTGGCCAATCATGTTTCTGTATACCCGAATCCTAATAACGGTGAGTTTAATATTGATTACTCTTTTTTAATTGAAGGTCAGGAGATCATATTAATCGACATGCTTGGTAAAGAAGTAAAGCGTTTTATCCTTGAAAACACAAAAGGCTTAAAGAGCGTCAATGTGTCTGATTTGAGTAATGGGATTTACTCTTACAAAATACAAAACAAACAAGATATTCTACTTATTGGAAAAATAAGTATTAATAAATAGGTCCGGTTCTATAAGACATCTTTTTATGTCTTTTTTATTTAACGTTTTAGTTTGCGGAATTAGAGGGTCAGCCCCCTAATTTTACAATTGCTAATTTTTGATATTTGTTTTTAGTCTTAATTCTAATTTTTAAAGTATGAATTCACTTTTACGTTATTTTTCAACAATCCTTATTTGCCTGATCAGCTTAACTTCTTTTAAATCAAATGCCCAGGGTAGTAGTAATTCCACTTGGTCCAAAAAATTTGAATACCAGAAGTCCTTTATTGAAAACAAAGGGCAATTTGCACTTCCTGTGTCTTTTGGAAACCCAGATCCCGTTTTATTTGCAGTAGATCATGGGGGCACTAAAATTTACTTTACCAAAAAAGGAATTACCTATGCCTTTTTAGAAACCCGGAAAAAAGAAAAAGACGCGCGTGAAATTGAAAGAGAGCGTCGGGAAGAATTCAAGAATACCGAAGAGCATATGCGCCATGAAAAAGAAGAACATGAGTTAAAAGTAAAAGCTGACCAGATAACTATGTTATGGCAAAATGCCAGTTCTAATGTAGTATTACAAGCAAGTGGTTTAACCTCCGATTACCACAACTATAATTTTAAAAATACATCCGGTAATTCTCAGGATGTATCCAATGTAAAATCATATCAAAAAATCACCTATAAAAACCTATATCCCAACATTGATGTCGAATATGTTTTCTCAGAAAAAGGCGGACTTAAATACGCTTTAACTCTTCATCCGGGTGCTGATCCCTCTTTAGTAAAAATGGTTTATAACAGTCATGTGTCTTTAAAAAACACTGGTGATATTCATATTGACACTAAATTCGGGGACATTATCGATCATGCACCTTTAACTTTTTACCAGCAAAATTCATCATCAATCATTACATCTGCTTTTATTAAAACAGGAAAAACAGTTTCTTTTCAGTTGAGTAATTACGATAATACTAAAACAGTAGTGATTGATCCCTGGACCCAAACACCAACTTTTGCCAGTAACTGGGATTGCGTTTGGGAATGCGAAAAAGACGGAGCCGGTAATGTGTACATTATTGGCGGTGTTTCACCGTTGCAATTAATAAAATATAATTCGGCTGGAGCAGTACAATGGACCTACAATACACCGTATGATACTACATCATGGTTGGGTGGTTTTGCAGTTGATAATATCGGAAACTCTTATGTTACCAATGGTACTACCCCCGGAATCCAAAAAGTAAATTCTGCCGGGGCACTCCAATGGTCAGTAGGTGGCGGATCATTAGTTGAGTATTGGGAAATTGCGTTTAATTGTGATCAAACAAAACTAATTGTTGGCGGTACAGATAATTTAAGAGGAGCTATTTTTGATATCAATACAGTTAATGGAGCAGTGCTAAGCACAAAAATAGTAGCGTATGGATCAGCTTTCGGATTTCCTCCCAGCATCCAAGAGGTACGTTCAATTACACCCTGCGGAAATGGTAAGTACTATTTCTTAACCCTCGATTCCATCGGTTTTATCAATCAGAATTTTAGCTCCTGCGGCGGTAGCTCAGGTCTATTTAAAACGACCAGTACCCATGGGTTTTCATATAAGTGCGAAAATTTCAGATATGATAATACGGGTATCATGGCTATACGAGCTGATCTGAATTTTGTTTATACCCATAATGGTACTACTCTATTTAAACGCTCATTAACTAACGCTTCCATCATTGCTTCGGTTGCAATTCCAGGAGGTGCTGCTACAACAAGCTTAGGCCAAAAAGCAGTTAGCTGCAGCGGTATTGATATTGATGCTGCTGGTAATATTTATGTAGGCTCAACTAATGCTGTTACAAAATTTAGTCCGGCATTAGTTCAATTGGCAACAGCTGCCGTTCCCTTTAATGTTTATGATGTCCACGTTAGTAACAGTGGTGATGTTATTGCCTGCGGTTCTACAGGTAATTCAGGCACAGCCTCCCGAACCGGATACATACAGTCAATAAGTTCATTAACAGCGGGTACTACTTTATCCTTAACCTGTTGCGATGCTAATATCTGTCAGCCAGCCACTCAATGCTTAACGGCAAGTGCATTTAATTTAACCGCAGCAACTGCTGGCGGAACGTGGAGTGGAACAGGTATTACTAACACTACTACTGGGACTTTCAATCCGGCCACTGCGGGTATTGGTTCTCATGTGATCACTTATAGCTTAGCGTGCGGAGTTGGCACAACAACCATTATTGTTTCGCCTTGCGCCACTTTAAATGTATGTAAAGAAGCTAACGGTTCCATCACTGTCTCTAATGGCGTACCAACTTATACATGGGCAACCTGGGTTTCTGGTACATCAACCCCAATTACAAACCAAACTCAGTGTGTGGCCTGCGGCTATACCTGGAATGGATTTCCTTTTAACCAATGCTTAAATGGAATAACACCTGC
>JANPOX010000495.1:0-1541 GCA_031428235.1 Bacteroidia bacterium
ATTGTGTGTTTGGAGCAGGCTAAAAAACAAATATTAGCAACTATAAATACGATACTTTTTTTTAACATATTATGACAAAGAATTTAGAATAAGTTTAAACAGGTTCGTTGTTTAATAATTAATGATGGAGTATTTAAACAAAACTTGTTTGATGTTTACCACTTTATTATTTTCCTCACTTCTTCCCTATTCCCGGTATTGATTTTCAAGTAATAAACCCCCGAGGTAATGTCTCTCAAATCAATCTTATATTTATCTAAATATCCAATAATTGGAAATTCTTTCTGATAAACCAATTTCCCTTGTAAATTATATAACTCAGTAGAAAGTTTTACTCCAGGCTTATTATATATATGAAGATTTAATTCATCCTCAACAGGATTTGGAAATGAAAGTACCCAATACGCTAAATACTTTTGATTTATCGAAACCTTTATGTTCAATTCATTATCAGAAATAGTACCGGCTGCACAGTTAGCATCCGACAGCTCAGAAATAGATAAGGTATAGGCTTTGGGTACAGTTGGATAAAAGTTTCGATAAATTATTGGTAAATTAGTCATAATATTTTCGTTGCCATACTTAAAACTAAATGGCGGAGTTCCCGAAAGATTGATTGTGATTTTTGTAGAATCCAACAGAAATATTTCCGAAACCCCTGTGATTTTTACACTTGGAACTTGATATAAATTGACTTCTATTGAATCAATTGAAGTAATAACGGGGCTTGTTGTTTTGAGCTTTACCCAATATTTGCCATTAGAAATATTTTTTGGGATTAATGATTTATACACGCCTCCATCTAAACTTACTGGTGCACTATAGTTTAAGTTTTTATTTGAAAAAAGGGCAACCACTTCATTTTTTGAATCAAATTTGCCTTTTATTGAAAGATTATACGAAATTTTATCATTTGAGCAATACTTGTTTTTATCGACCGATGCAATCAATAAAGATATAACATTGGCTTCAACCAAATTACTAAATTCGCTTACGCATTCGCCATCAACACATTTGGCTTTATAAAAAGTAGTTGATTCGGGTTTGACAATTAGTGTATTTTTATCAAAAACTGTTTGAGTTTGTTGATTTTGGTTTTCTGCGTTCCACGTCCATGCCACATTGGTACAGCCATCTGCTTTCAGTTCAATATTCTGACCTACAACAATTTGTTTTTTAGATGCCTGCAAGGTTGGGGTATTTAGATAGCTACAAGGATTAATTCTTAATAATTTATCTGTCTGCCAAAACCAAATCTTACCCACTTTATCGATTTCAAAATTGCCAAATGAATTTACATAAGGAATGCTCTCAACCTTCTTAAATGTATTGTTATTGTATGAATATATATCTCGATTAACTCCATTTATTACATACAAGTACAGTATTCCGTTGTATTCTCCAATTATTCGTTGATTACCGACCAAATTATAATTGGCTACTGCACTCCAACCCGTTTCTTTGTTCCATTTTATTAATGGTGTATTTCCTTGATTCAATGCCCAAAGATTTTCTTTTGAATCCAAATAAATTTGACTGAT
>JANPOX010000496.1:0-4294 GCA_031428235.1 Bacteroidia bacterium
TTCTTCCGCCATTTCGGTTACGGTAAATCCTATACCAGTTGTTATTGTGAATGATGGTTTTGTATGCAGCGGCGGTTCATCTACCTTAACAGCCACCGGAGCCAATACGTATTCATGGTCACCAGGCATAGGTTTGAATGCCACTACAGGATCTAGTGTGATTGCAACTCCTAGTGTGAGCATGGTTTACACGGTTACCGGCACAAGTGCTGATGGATGTATAAGCACTTCTACTTCTTCTGTAACTGTAGCGCCAACTATTACGCTTACTATAAACTCTGCTTCTTTGTGTATTGGAAGTTCAACAACTTTAACCGCTAATGGAGCAAACACGTATTCATGGAGTCCTGCAACAGGGCTTGATGGAACTACTGGTTCATCGGTAATTGCTAATCCAACCGTTACAACTGTTTATACCATCACCGGAACTGCAGGAACTTGTTCGGTAATAAATACTGCTACAGTAACTGTTAATCCTTTACCAATCGTATCCATCACTGCCGGAGGGCCAACTACTTTTTGTGACGGTGATTCTGTGGTTCTTACCTCGAGTGCGGCAAGCAGTTACGTGTGGTCAAATAGTGCAACCACACAAAGTATCTCCGCATCAATACAAGGAAATTATTCCGTTACAATAACTGACACTAATGGCTGTTCTGCAACTTCTTCTGTTGTTGCGTTAACGGTTAACTCTTTGCCAAATATATCTGCTAATGATGGATACATCTGTAATGGTGGATCTGCAATTTTAATTGCGACAGGAGCAAATACCTATACTTGGTCTCCTGGAGGAAGTTTAAGTTCAATGGGTGGAACAACTGTCACAGCAACTCCAACCATCAATACAACCTATACAGTAATGGGTACCAATATAAATGGTTGCGTTAATCAAACAACAGTCTCGGTAAGTATTGTTCCGGATGTTACTTTAACTGTAAATTCGGCCACTATTTGCCAGGGTGATTCAGCTTCATTAACCGCGTCTGGTGCCTCTAATTATACATGGAGCCCTTCGACCGGATTAAATACTACCAATGGTTCGTCAGTTACTGCGAATCCAACTGTTACAACCATTTATACTGTTACCGGCACTAGTGGAAATTGTACTGTTACAACAACTTTAACCGTAACAGTCGATACATTGCCAACTGCCACAATTTCTGCCAATGGACCTCTTATTTTCTGTCAGGGAAATTCAGTCATACTTACATCAAGTATGGGTGCAAATTATTTATGGTCAAATAGCGCAAGCACGCAAAGCATTATCGTTACTGGTTCTGGAACTTATTCAGTCCAAGTAACTGGTGCAAATGGGTGTTCAGCCACGTCTTCTGTGGGGGTTGTGGTAAATCCTTTACCTACTGCATCTGTCTCTGCAAGTGGTTCAACCGTTATTTGCCAGGGTGATAATGTGGTTCTTACCGCAAGTGCTGGAAGTAGTTATTTATGGTCTAATAGTGCAACTACACAAAGTATTATGGTTTCAAATACGGGTAATTTTAGTGTAAACGTTACTGATTTAAATGGATGTTCTGCTACTTCCGGCGTAACAAGTGTATCTGTAAATTTAACACCTACTATTGCTGTTAATGTTAGCGGTCCTACAATATTTTGTCAGGGTAAATCAGTAATTCTAACAGCAAGTCCTGCAGCAGGATATTTGTGGTCAAATAGCGCAACTACTCAAAGTATAGAAGTAACAGCAGGAGGAAGTTATTCTGTAACCATCACAGATTCGAATGGATGTATGGCGAATTCCTCCATAACTACAGTAAGTGTGAATGCCGCTCCGTTTGTTAACCTTGGAGCAGATACAACTGTTTGCGGATGTATTTTGTTAAATGCTTATAATCCCGGAGCATCATATGATTGGAGCAACGGAAGTGATTATTCAATGATTAATATATGTTTACCGGGAACTTATTGGGTAAATGTAAGTAATGGAATATGTATTACAACAGATACTATTCATGTAGTTGCTTACTCGGTTCCGCTCGTGAATATTTCCATTGTTTCCGGTACAATTACTACTCTTAGTGCAGGGAACCCAGGCGCAACCTATCTATGGAATACGGGTGATACTACACAAACCGTGGTAGCAGATTCAGCTGGTAAATACTATGTTACCGTAACAAATCAGTTCGGATGTGTTGGTTCTGATACTTTAATGGTAGGAATTGTTGACGTGAAAGAAGTTTTAAATACAAGAGAGCGGTTGAAAATTTATCCAAATCCTAATAATGGTGTCTTCACAATTGATCTAATGAATGATAAACAAGTTGAGATTACAAACGTTTTAGGAGAAAAAATCAGGGAGCAATTATTAGTAAGAGGAAAAAATCAAATTAGTCTGGAAGATCAAGCGGATGGTATTTATTTTGTAAAGATCATGTATGATTACGGACAAGACGTTATAAAGATTATAAAGGGGCACTAGATCAATTATAAATTTCACGATTTATAATTTACAAAAAAAGGAAGCATTGTCTTCCTTTTTTTGGTTTAAATTATTTATCTTTAATTAAGTAGCCATTGGTATTAATCTTTAAATACACTATGAAAAGAGTTAATTTAATTGTCGCATTCGCCATATCAATGGTTTTCTTTATGTCATCCTGCCGTAGTTCTACAATAAAAGAGGAACAATCAGAAAAAAAAATCGGAGGTTCATTTGAACTGAATAATTCTTCACCGAACGATACAATAAATCTAATTGATGCAGATGGCAACAAACAAGGGCATTGGGTGAACAAAAAATTTGCTGTGGTTAGTCATACTATTATTTCAAACTATGCTCCAGATTCTATTATAGATAAAAAAGTTACAAAGGAAACAGAACAGTTTAATGTGGAAGAGGGTTATTATAAAGACAATAAAAAAGAAGGAGTCTGGAAAATCTTTTATTCAAATGGTAAAGTAAAAGATTCTATGGTTTATAATTCAGGTCTAATTACACCATAACCTTATTTCAAATTATTGATTAAGGTGGCAAATTCAGCAGCTTCTTTTGTGTTTTCATATGCGCCATTGGAGTAGTGGATAACTTCACCTTTGTTATTTACGATCAAAACCATGGGGTAAGATTTATTTTTTATTCCTTGCTCATTACATATACCGGAAACAAAATCACCCATATCATTTAAGAAGATAAAGTTTTTTAATTGATATTTTTTTCGCTTGATACATTCAGATGCAGCTTTGTTAGTAAGGTCAGAAACAAAAATATAAGCAACATCTTGCCTAAGATTACTGACAAGTGAATCAAGCCATGGCATTTCCTTAATGCAAGGGCCGCACCAGTTGGTCCAAATATTAATATAATAATATTTTTTTGTTGCCAACTTTGGGTGTGCGGTTTTCAGTTTTTGTTTAAATATTTTGTAACCTTCTTTCCAAGTAGTGGTAGTAATTTCTCCGCCCATCGCTTTAGTGAATAGTTTACCAAACTCTTCTTTTTCTTTTACGCATTTTTCATCATAAATAAAATAGGCGTTGGCCACTATAGAAATAATAATAGCTATCCAAATAAAATATTTCATCAATTTAAAATTTCTCTGGTTTTAGCGGTTGATAAAGTAGTAAGTTTTTTTAAAAACAGACTGTCCTTAAGAATGGATATACTTTTTCCTTTGTTAAACGATATTTTACCCTTGGAATCCATAATGATATAAAATGGTTTCTTTTTCCACGTGGAGAATTCTTTTCTTAATTTTTCTTTATTTTCTTCAGAAGTGTTTTTTGCAAAAAATTGTTTTGGTTTGGTGAACTTAACATCCGGGTTGTGGTAAAGACCTGAAATATAATCATCCATATCATAAAGCATTTTCACATTTTTAAATTCAGCTTTATTTCTTTTTAAAAAGTTCTCTGAAGCCTTTTCTTCCATTTCTGTGGCAAACACATATTCCTGTTTATAATTCCCAATCGAAGCCATGGAATCCAAGGCTTTCATTTCATCCTTATTAAAAAAGTCAAACATAATTGAGTCCCACATGTAAATAATGTAGTGATTATTATTGATTATGGCTTCCGGATATTTTTTAACTAATTGATCTGAGAAATGTTTGTAGCCTTCCTCATAAGTGATATCTTTGAAATAATGCAGTTTATGCTGCTCTTTCTCTTTTTGGATACGTCCGGCTTTTCTTATCAGGAAATAAATATTGAATCCAACAGAAATGATTAGAAAACAGATTAGTAAGCGCTTCATTTTAATTATTGAAAACTCTGCATATCACAGAGTTTTTTGTAAAAACCATTTAATACTAATAATTCCTGGTGATTCCCACGTTCA
>JANPOX010000497.1:0-2422 GCA_031428235.1 Bacteroidia bacterium
AGGGCTTGTATTCTAACAAGCAGTTCAGATAAATGAAAAGGCTTTGTGAGGTAATCATCTGCCCCAAGGTTAAAGCCCTCAATTCTTGTTTCTAAGGTTTCTTTGGCAGAAATAATGATGATACCTTCGGTTTTGTTTAGCTGTTTAAGTTCTTTTAATACTTCAAACCCATTGCCATCGGGTAGCATTAAATCGAGCAGAATGCAATCGTATTCGTAAATGGTTACTTTATCAATAGCCTGCTGAAGGTTACCTGCCCATTCACATATATAGTTTGCCTCTGTTAAGTATTTTTGAACACTTAATGCAAGTTCCTTTTCATCTTCTATCAGCAATAACTTCATTATACAAATTTGAGGGATGAATGTTGAAGAAATACTGAATTTTAAAATTTAACCTAACAAGTTGCAAGAAAAAGCTAAGCTGACGATGCTCAATTAAACAGACTTTACAACCTTCTTTTTTGATTTCTTTTCAGTAGGAAACATGCCACTTGTATACTTATCATACAACTCAAATAAAAACTCAATACGCTTTGTTTCGTTGGGGAATGGCTGCGAACGGTAACAAAGATCTACAGCTTTATCTAATTTCTGCTGAATATTTATCAGTATTAGGTGTGAGGTAATTCAAGATTTCAATTTTAGTTTATTAATAATTCTGATAATAAAGTCGGTATAGAAATTGTTATATACGATCCATCACCAATTGACTTCTAGGATATGATAAGAGCGCAACATTCAGATAAAAACCTCATTATTAAGATCCTTGTAACCTCATTTGACGATAATAGAAGCGTCAATTACATTATCAGGCAGGATAACAAAAGGATTGAAAGAATACAACGGCTAATGGAATACTCTTATGATGTTTGCAATTTGTTTGGTGATATTTTTCTTACAGAGGATAAAAAAGGGTGTGCATTATTAATATTCCCCGATAAAAAAAGAACTACCATAAAATCATTTCTATTGGATACCAAATTTGCTTTTACATGTTTAGGTTTATCTAATATTAATAAGGCAATGAAAAGGGAATCTAAAATAAAACAGGTGCATCCCAAGGGATTATTGTATTACCTATGGTTTATTGGAGTTGATTCGGATAATCAAAATAAAGGAATTGGAAGCCGGTTATTGCACGATATTATTTCGGAAGGACAAAAGCAAAATAGAAGTATTTGTTTGGAAACATCAACTCTAAAAAATATTCCTTGGTACGAAAAATTCGGATTTACTATTTACCATGAATTTGATTTTGGCTACAAGTTGTATTGTATGAAGCGAGGTTAATTTTAAAAGCATTTAAATGCTGATACCAGGTACCCAAATGCACATTGTCACATTCTTTTTTGTGAGCATAGAAATTGTCATATTTTTCTATTTGTTGATTTATAGGTTGGCCCGACCAGACGATAAGACAACCTACTTAAACATTACCCTTATTTTTCTTCTAATTATTTATAATGTTGCTAGTGGTTTGTTGCCAGATGTAAACATGCCCGGCACATTATTTATGCAATTATCACTGGCTTATGCTACAGGTTTTATAACACCATGTTATTTTCCCTATTATGTTTATAAAGCTTTTTCATTAGAGAAAATGAAATTTCATGCGTTTAAAGGAGTGTACATTTTTTTAGTATTACCATACTATTTATTCGTAATTATTTTTGCCGCTACCAACAATATCGAAAATGCGAAAAATTTGCTGATAGTACCGGTATTATACGCTTTGTGGGTTATTATAAGCATGGCAAAAGCAATTAAATTCAAATACAATAATGACTTCTCTGGTAAAAAATCAAAAGAAGAAATGATTGTGTTAATGTTAAGTTTAACACCGTGGGTAATGCTTCCTGTTATAGATTTTTTAAACCTAGGGCAGGTTGTTGAAGCTTGTATAACTAATGCGGGATTTTTAGCATTATTTGCCTTACAGATGAATAGGCATATAAAAGAAGTGAGAACAGAGCATGAAAGATTAATTGTTTCCGAAAAGGAACTTTTAAATTGGAATAGTAGCCTTCAAATAGAAGTGAATAAAAGAACTAAAGACTTGGAGATAATAAATGAGCAAAGAACTAATACGCTTGTTAATTTAGCTCATGAAACAAAAACTCCACTTACGCTTATTAATAATTATTTAGAAGAATATATTTCTAACAATAACCATTCTGAAGAAATAGAATTTGTAAGGAGAAGTCTTCAAAAATTATCTACAGATATAACGAATCTTTTTGATGTTGAAAAATTTAATAGGGGGTTTGGAATTTATGACCATACACAAGTCTGCAATTTTAGCGAAATATTGAACGATAATATTTTACTTTTTAGTGCTTATGCAAAAGAAAGAAATATTGAAATCAAAAAATCTGTAACTAAAGATATTGTCATAAAGGCTGATCCTTTAGCTATAAATA
>JANPOX010000498.1:0-5797 GCA_031428235.1 Bacteroidia bacterium
ATTCAAAAGAAAGCACCACCGATCAAACTAAACTATACACGGCTTTAGGAAACTATTATATTAAAACAACTGATTTCGATAGATTGTCATCCTATTTGGGAGGTACTGTTTTTGAGGAATGTGGAAAGCCTGCCAGAAAGAATTTGTCGCCGCTTTAGTTTTAAATCCCCGCAGCAATTACTTCCCGATATAGTTCCTCATACATTGGTAAAACTGTCTCTATATCAAATTTTTTGGCCTGTTCAAAAGCATTATTTCTGAACTCCTGAAATTTTTTATCGTCCGATAATAATTCAATCGTGTGCTTTGCCATATCTTCATAATCACCCACTTTGCTCATGTAACCGGTTTTTCCGTGAATGTTCAATTCCGGAATACCACCAGTGTTGGTTGAGATTACCGGCACTTTCATAGCCATGGCTTCTAATGCAGATAAACCAAAGCTTTCTGTTTCTGAAGGTAAAATAAATACATCGGCGATCGCCAATACTTCTTTGGGGTTTGCAATTTTTCCAACAGATATAATGTCGCTGCAGGTATTCAACTCTCTACATAATTTATCGATGGCCGGCCTTTCAGGACCGTCCCCGACTAAAATCAATTTACAGGGTATGGTTTTTCTTACCACATCAAACACTCTCAATACATCTTCCACACGTTTCACTTTCCTGAAATTGGAAATATGTATTAATATTTTTTCATTAGGTTGCGCAAAATTTTTTCGGTGACAGGAAGAGTTGTTACTTTCGTAGTCAGATATTTTAATAAAGTTAGGGATCACTTTCACATCAATAGCGATCTTAAATGTCTTTAACGTATCTTTTCTTAAGCTTTCTGAGACAGAAGTAATGGCATTACTATTATTGAGTGAGAAAAAGATCACCGGTTCAAAGGAAGGATCCTGTCCAACTAAAGTAATGTCCGTACCATGCAAGGTCGTGATATAAGGCAATTTGATCTTTCTTGATTTTAAGATCTGTTGCGCTAAATAAGCTACTGAAGCATGAGGAATCGCATAATGCACATGCAAAATATCCAGACGTTCGTAAATAGCGACATCCACAATTTTACTGGCCAGTACACTTTCATAAGGTTGATAATCAAATAAAGGATAATCATTTACATTCACCTCATGATAAAACAAATTCTCATTGAACTGGTTTAATCTGAAAGGTTGGGAATAGGTAATAAAATGTACTTTATGTCCTTTATCTGCGAGGGCAATTCCAAGTTCCGTTGCTACAACGCCGCTACCACCAAAGGTGGGGTAGCATACAATTCCTATATTCATATACTTAGTTCATGAGTAAAATAATTGAAGAATTATTGATTATTTTTTAACTCAACAACTCTTCAATTCAACAATTCTTTAATTGACCTTGTTTCCATTCACATCCAGCTCGATCATTTCGTAACCAAGCTTAGATAATTTTTCATAATTAGATGCTTTATCACCTACAACCAAAATAACCATATTATTGTACGATAAATTCTTCTTTGCTAAAGCATCAATATCAGCTTTTGAAATTGTTTTAAGAATCTCTCCTTGTTTAGCTACATATGTCTTATCTAAATTAAAATCAAGAATACGTTTTACGAAACCTAATTTCTGCTGAGGAGATTCATATTTTAAAGCATCAGATTGTGCCATGGCATTTTTCGTGAATTCTAATTCATCAGCGTTAATACCATTGTCACTGTATTTTTTTAATTCTTCCATGAAAATTACGACTGAGCTATCTGTTGAGTTAGCTCTAACGCCCGCGCTTAACGTATATGGACCCACAAATTTATTTCCTCCAAATGATCCACGGGCACCATAAGTATAACCTTTGGTTTCGCGTAAAATAGTATTAATGCGGCTATTAAATGCTCCTGCAAAAGAATAATTCATAATAGTTGATTTAAAAAACTCATCAGTTGCATCATATGGAAGTGATAAATTTCCAATTCTGATCTCTGATTGCGGAGCTCCTTTTTTATCTACAAAATACAAACGTGTTTTATCAATTTCAGGTAATTTATATTTAGCCTGTGGCATTGTATTAACGGATTGTAATTTATTTAGAAAAGCTAATTTTTTCAAAGCAGAAACCTGATCAATATCTCCACTGATGGCCAACACAGAATTAAAACCTGAGAAATTTTTGTAGTAGGCCTTTACATCATCAAGTGTAATAGAAGCAACTGTTTCTGTAGTTCCAACTGTTGGCATTGATAGGTTAAAGCCTGGTCCGTATAATAATTTTGAGTAAACATTATTTGCAATGGACGTTGCCTGAGTCAACTGATTAGTAATATTGTCCAATTGTTCTTTTTTTACCAGGTCAAAATCTTCCTGGTCAAACTTAGGCATAAACAACATTTCCTGAGCCAGTTTTAAAGTAGAGTCTAGATTTTGTTTCAATGAAGAAACAGTCATCACGATCTCATTATCTCCTGCGGAGAAAGAAACATCGCTTCCTAACCTTTCCATCATACTGCCAATTTCTTCTGCGCTATGTTTTTCTGTAGATTCCTGAAGCAATGATGTTAATAAAACAGCAAGCCCTGATTTAGGTTCATAACGGTGTCCGATTGGCATACTGAATAATATATTTACTTTTGGAATGTCAGTATTGTTGATGCCAATTGCTTTAATCCCATTGGCTAAATTAGAAGTCCAGTAGTTTGGTAAAGGAACAAGCTTTGATGCCTTGGCTACTGGAACATTTTTACGTAAGAATTTATCTTTAGGTTCTGTGTAAGATAAATTTTTGTATTCAGCGCTTTCTTCTTCGATGGTTCTGTCATACATTTTCCATGTGTCTGTTTTAGCCGCTAAGTCATATTTTCCTTTTGGAACGCAACTCAACACCACACCAAATTTACCTTTGATGTAAGTCGTGTAAACGCGCATTACATCTGCTTTGGTAACTTTTAAATTATTGGCCATTTCAATTTTCAGGTAATTTGGATTATTAGCATAAGTCTGATATGCCGCTAACTGACGACCTTTGCCCTGAACAGTGGTTAAGCCTTCATATAAATTACTCTGATAGTTTGCTTTGTATTTTTTAATATCATCATCTGTAGCACCAGTCTTTTCCCAATCTGCTAACGATTGGTTTAACATGGCTTCAATTTCCGATAATTTAGTTCCGGCATTGGCGCGGACCAGTATTTCAAATTGTCCGGCTAATTCTCTTCCATAATTATAAGCATTTGCTGAAACTGCTTTTTGAGATTTGATAAAGGTGTTGTATAAAGGAGAGCTTTTTGATGATGATAAAATTTCACCTAAAACAGTTAAAGCCGCTTCATCTTTATCCATGGATGGAACCGTTGCATAAGTAACTTTATACATCGGAAATTTCACATTGTCTTCATAAGAAATATATCTGTTCTCTGTTAAAGCAGCAGCTTGCTTAGTCATGTTTTTCACTTCCGGTCCGCGAGGGATTGAACCAAAATATTTATCTGCCAGCTTTACAACATCCGCTGTAGATACATCTCCTGAAACAGTTAATACGGCATTGTTTGGCCCGTACCAACGCATATAAAAACGTTTTAAATCATTTACATCCACACGGTTCAAATCTTCAATATACCCAATGGTTGTCCAGGAATAAGGATGTCCTTTAGGAAATAAAGCTTCGCCTGTTTTTTCTCCTACTAAACCATAAGGACGGTTATCATAATTTTGGCCTCGCTCATTTTTTACGGTGGCACGCTGAACTTCAAATTTCTTTTGTGTAACAGAATCCAATAAGAATCCCATACGATCCGCTTCCAACCACAACATTTTTTCCAATTGGTTTGATGGAACTGTTTCAAAATAATTTGTTCTGTCGGAGTTTGTTGAACCATTTAATGTTCCTCCAGCTTCAGTAATAATTTTAAAGTGTTGTTCATCGGCTACATTCTTAGAGCCCTGAAACATCATATGTTCAAAAAAGTGGGCAAATCCGGAACGGCCTTGCTGTTCACGGTTTGATCCAACATGATAAGTAACATCTACATAAGCAATTGGATCACTGTGATCTTCATGAACAACGATGGTTAAGCCATTAGCTAATACATATTTTTTATAAGGGATAGAAATTTCTTTTCCAACTTTCGCAACGGTTTCTAACAGTTTTGGTGCAGTGCCTGCCGGTTTTGAAACAGCAGTTGATGTTGTTTTTGGTTTTACCTGAGCTGTCATTGTAAACGACGCCAGTGCAAAAATTGATACTAATGATTTAATGTTCATAGGTTTGGTATTTTATAATCTAAATATATAATTTGTTACGGCCCTTCTTATAAAAAAAGTACTAGTGGCAAAATAGCTTTATGCCTCATCAATTTCTAAAAAGCCTGTCCTTTTAAAATAATCAATGAGGGCATCATTCATTAACTTGTTTTGATGTTTAGCATCTAAATGTGGAAGTGCCTCCTTTAGTTCCCAGTGTGGCCAGTCATCATCATCACGGCCTTTATATTCATAAAAACCATAAGGCGCAAGAACGGTGCAAACACCAATGTGCATCACTTCCAGTTTTTCATCTTTTTTATAGGTGCGATAAGGCTTATCGAGTTCCTGCAATCCAATCATAAATAAAATAGAATCATGATCCATTTCTGAACCAAAACGTTCTTTTAGTTTATCCTGCAATTGTTGCCATTCAGATATCAGTGCCATTATAAATCTTTGTCAAAATCCATATCTTCTTCTTCCTCATCCTCTTCATATTTAGTGCCTTTTGGAGGTGGAATAAAATACTGTAAATTATCTTGAATATATGTCAATATCGCTTCTTTGCCTTGTCTTTTTTCAGCGCTGGTTTCAAAAATTACCGGTAGTTCCCCCCAATAATCCATTAGTCGCTTTTTATATTTAGCAAAATTACTGGCCCATTGATTTTTACCTAATTTATCAATTTTTGTAAAGGCAAGACAAAATGGAATTTCATGCTGTGTACACCAGTCCATAAATTCTCCATCAATGGATTGCAACTCTAAACGGCTATCAATTAAAATGATTACGCAAATTAAATTTTTACGTTTAGTAATATAGTTACTGATCAGCTCTTCAAATTTATCGAGGTTGGTCTTGCTTGTTTTCGCATAACCATATCCCGGAAGATCGACCAAATACCATTTATCATCAATAATAAAATGATTGATCAGTTGTGTTTTTCCTGGTTTTGATGATGTTTTAGCAAGATTATTCTGATTGCAAAGCATATTGATCAGGGATGACTTGCCAACATTACTGCGGCCTATAAAAGCAAACTCAGGCTTTTCTGGTGGTGGGCAATGCTTATTGTTTGAGCTGCTTTTTAAAAACTTTGCGTTTTTTATTTCCATTTTTGTAAAAGACTTAAAAGACTAATTGACGGAAGGGAGTCAAAAGACTTGTTTGTTTTAATTGTTGTTTTTGTATGTTTTATCGGTCCCTTTTGTCAAAGTGTCTCTTTGTCTCTATAGTCCCTTCAATCTATTTGGTCCTTTCTAATTTCTTTCTCTTATTTCTTTGTGATAGGTTTCGATATGTCTGTCGGATTTGCTTTTATAAATATCAGCAATAGTAACAAGGATACCTGTTTCTACAACGCCTCCAAAAGTAGGATTGATAGCGGTACCAAAAGATAACATGGTTAATGAAAGGTTACTGTAGGCATTTACCATTGGTGGAATATTTTCTCCTAAAGCCCTCACATGTTTATTTAAAATGGCGTGGCCTTCTTTATAATTTTTTCCTTCCAGTTCTTTTAAAAATTCAGTGACATCTGTTTTTATTTCCACACTATGAATTGGAGTTACCAGTTTTTTA
>JANPOX010000499.1:0-6693 GCA_031428235.1 Bacteroidia bacterium
CGCAGTTTTCCTTATTTAGGAAAAGCAGATTATAAAGCAGCCTTTAATGATTTGAATAAAGCGGTTTACCTCGAACCAAAAGAAGGTATTCTTTTTTACCAACGTGGAATTGTATTGATGAAAACATTCCAGTACAACAGCGCCTTAAGCGATTTTACAAAAGCAATTCTTTTAGATGACAAAATTGCTATGGCTCATTTCTTGAAAGCACAGTGTTTACTGGAACTGGGTAATTTCAAAGAAGCCATTATTGAATCTAAATTATTTTTGAAACTTTCGCCCAATCATAAAGAAGCTGTTGCTCTATTGAAAGATGCGGAAGAAAAACATTATAACGCAAACCGTGAAAGCGATCCTCCAATCATCAAATGGTACTATCCTTTTGTTGATCAGAATAATTTTATTAACGTTTATAATAATCAGGTAAATGCCGTACTTGAAGGAGAAGTCGGCGATAAAAGCCTTATTAAATCAATGAGTGTTAATGGCCGTAACCTTCCTTTTAATTCTGAGGAAATAAATCCGCAGTTCAGGTTTAAAATCCCAACTGATAATTTAAAAAAGATTGACCTGGTGGTTACTGATATTTATAATAATATATCCAATAAAACAGTGAAAGTAGGAAAAATTGTGAGTGATACCCGTTTGATAGTGAACATGGAAGGATTTATACTTTCTGATGATGAAAATAAAGCACCTTTAGCTAATAAAAACATATATATCACGAATCAAAAAGGAGAACAGTTTTTTGCTACCACAACCGATGATAAAGGTCGCTTTCAATTTAAAAACCTCCCATTTGATAAAGATTACTTAATTGAAGTAGAAGGTTCGGAAGAGCTCGCATTACAAAACAAGAAATTCATTGTTGCAGATAAAGCCGGTAAGCCGGTATTGAAGTCCAATGCGAGCGGAAAAAATAAATTTAATTTCGAGATCCTTCAAACAGATTTTGTAGCCCTGAGTTTAATGGAAATGGATGACGTGTCATTGGCTATTAATCTAAGCGGAAGGGTTTTTGCATTAATGCCTGAGCAAACACCAATCAATAATTTAACTCTTCAGTTGATCAAACCAACGGGAGAAGTATTGATGAAAAGAACAGATGCAAACGGGTATTTTATTTTCCTAAATGTTAATCCTTCTGAAAATTATTCTTTTAAGATCGATGAAGCGGAAGCAAAAAACATTAATTCCGCCACGATCGTTATTACTAACAGCAGTGGCCAGATCATTAAAACCATACAAAAAAATCAATACGGTTTTTTCGAATACACCTTACTGGAAACCGAAAAGTTCCAAATGTCATCTGTTTCAGAACCGGATCCCTGGATGAAAATTACTACCCTAAGCGCTGAAAAGAAACAATTGGAAATCATTGAGAACATATATTATGAATCTGGTAGTGCTACTTTACCAAAAGCCGGAGAAGAACTTTTAATGAAAGCAGTAGATGCTTTGAAATCCAATCCGAAATTAACACTTGAAATAGAATCTCACACAGATGCAGTAGCAAGTGATGATTTTAATCTTTTTCTGTCACAAAAAAGAGCCGCTACCGTTACGGAATTTATCACTAAAAAAGGTATTGACCCGAAACGCTTAGTTTCAAAAGGAATGGGTGAAACCTTGATTGCAAATCACTGTTTGAATGGTATAGATTGTTCAGATGGAGAACATAAACAAAACCGCAGAACCGTTTTTAAGCTAAATTATAACTAAAGTACTTTCTTTTCTGTATAATTAAGATAAACTTTTTTGCGGATACCGCTTTACATGGTATCTTTGCCCCTGAATGTTACAAGGAAAACAACTCATACTCGCTACCAAACCATTTGCAAAAGAAGACAGAAAAAAAAGCTGGTTCTTAACGCTTTCCACGTTATTTCTTTTGATTGGATTGTTATTTGGAACCGTTTATAATTTCCATTGGATTTTAAAATTACTTTGCAGTATTCTAGCGGGCTTTGTCATTGTAAGAATGTTTGTGATTTATCATGACCACCAGCACAAAGCTATTTTGGATAGATCACCTCTTGCCAATTTTATTTTTACCCTTTTTGGATTTTATGTTTTGGCTCCAACAGGAATCTGGAGCGCGAGCCATGATTACCACCATAAAAATAATTCAAAACTATTCAGTGCCAGTATTGGCTCCTACCCTATTTATACTAAACAAAAATTTGACAAATTAAGCAAACGAGAACAGAGACATTATTTATTTATCCGTCATCCTTTAACTATTTTGTTTGGCTATTTTTTCACTTTTATGTATGGCATGTGTATTAAATCTATGATCAACAGGTTTAGTAAAAATGTGGATTCATTTATTGCGCTTGTTATTCACTTAACATACCAGGTTGCCGTATTTTATTTTTTAGGCTGGCAGACCTGGATATTATTATGCGCTATTCCACATTTTATTTCCGGCGGTATGGGAAGCTATTTGTTTTATGCCCAACATAATTTTCCTTCAGTAACTTTTGTAGGAAATGAAGAATGGACTTATGAAGGGGCTGCTCTTGATTCTTCCAGCTTTATGGTATTAAGTCCTTTAATGCATTGGTTTACTGCAAACATTGGTTACCATCACATTCATCATATGAATTCACGTATTCCGTTTTATCGTTTACCGGAAGTGATGGCCGCTATTCCTGAAATGCAAACTGTGAAAAAGACTTCTTTAAACCCTAAAGATGTGTGGGCTTGTTTGCGCTTAAAGGTATGGGATTACGATAACCAGAGAATGGTTGGGTTGTAGTTTTCAAGTGTCACTCCAAATTACGGTTTAAAAACTTTTTCTATTAAGCTGTCCTGTTTTTTGGGAGGGTTGCGGAATCAAGAGCCTTAGTATCCGAAGAGCAAATTTATTTTACATTATCAAATTGTACTGTAAAATAACTGGACGCCATATTGATCTCAATAAGTACTTCGTTGAACGTAGAAGCAGGATTCAATTATCATTCGCTAAACTCTGATCCCAATAATAGTAATATCATCCACCTGTTCTGTATTTCCCATCCATTCTTTCAAACTATTTTTCAGAAAATCATTTTGTTGATCCAGTGGCATGGATGAAATTAAAACTAATATCTCTTTCAGTTTTTTATACATGAACTTTTTACCTTTAGGCCCGCCAAACTGATCAGGGAAACCATCTGTTAAAGTATAGATCATATCACCTTTTTGTAAATCTACTTCGTGCTGTGTAAATGAAACAGAATCACGATCATGTTTACCAACCGGTATTTTATCAGCAGATAATTCAATCATATTATCATTTCTAATGATCCATACTGGATTATTAGCGGCCGCATAAACCAGTTTACTTTTATCCTTATTAAAACTAATTAAGCTGCAATCCATTCCGTCTTTACCACCTTCTGCACTACCATCCTTTTTTAAACGTTCAATGATGGTTTGACGTGTATGATTTAAAATTTCACCCGGTTCGGTGATCCCTAACTCTACTGCTTTTTCCAGAGATGAAGTATTTAATAAACTCATAATCGCTCCCGGGACACCGTGTCCTGTACTATCAGCTGTGACAAAGATAAAATTCCCATTTGTTATCTGATGCGACCAATAAAAATCACCGCTCACCACATCCTTTGGTTGAAATAAAACGAAATAATCTTTCAGGTTGGCATCTAATTGTTCTTTGGTTGCTAAAAAGCTGCGTTGAATCCGTTCAGCGTAATTGATGCTGTCGGTGATCTCAAGGTGCTTTTCTTCAATAATATGTTTTTGGCATTCCACCTCTGATTTCTGAAATTCAATTAGTTTTTTTTGTTTTCTTGTTATTAATAGGTTTCGGAAAACAAAAAATGAAACAACCGTAATAATTAAAAGTCCGGCAATAGTAAACCAAATTATTACTTTTTGTTTTTTACTTTTTTCCTCAGAAACCAATCTTTCCTTTTGATTTTCCAACTGCTCAATTTCCATTTGGTTTTTAAAATCAAATTCAGAGCTTATAAGCGCAGCTTGCTTAATATTTCCTTCCCTGTTATTAATAATTATCATACTGTCATTAGCGTTAACGTATTCTTTATAAATATCTAAAGCACTATTGACATCTCCGTTCCTCTCATAACCTTCTGATAATGCTTTTAATAATTCTGATCTCTCTGAGTAATTATTGTCAGCATATTTTAGTCCTTGAATATATTTTTCGATCGCATTTGAGTAAAAATTCATTTCAAAATAGGTCAATCCATATTCCAAAAATAAACTCGCCATTTCATCCCATGACCGATGGTATTCATCAATACTAGTGATGTATCTTAATTGGGTTTTTTCAAAAATATTTAGCGCAGCAGAATGATTCTTCAATTTTCTATAGGCTTTTCCAATTACTCTCCCTGAGTGAACCAATTCATAAACCTGTTCCTCTAAACTATCACTACAAGAAGAAATCAATCTTTCATTTTCTTGATAAAAAGAAATCGCCTTTTCATTTAATCCTGTTTCAGCATATAATTCACAGATACCATTCACAATACTAACTTTCCTTTCAAACAAATTCGGTTGTTTCTTTGCCTCCTCAGGCCCTATATGTTTTAGTTTGTTAAACACATCCAAATAGTAAACCAACGCACTGTCAAACTTATTAATTTGATAATAAGAGTCGCCAACACTTTCTATTGCTTCCATGATGAGGTTATAATCCTTACCTTTTTTTAAAATCTGAAGGCGTTTTTTTGAAAAATGACCAACTTTTAAATCATCACCAATACTGCTATAAAGAAAACTTAACCGCCCATAAGCATCTGCAAGATTCACCGAGTCCTTTAACTCACTAAATATTTTAACTGCACGGAAACAAAACTTTATCTTTCTTACTGCATCTTCATTTGCTTTATCAGAATATAAATTAATATAAATGCAGTATCTCAATACTCTTTTGGCAAAAACATCCTGACGATTAATTTTTCTTGAGAAAGCCTCTGATTTTGACAAATAGTGATCTACGCTATCGTTAAATTGCGGATTTAAATGAAGTAAATCCTCATACAAAACCGCGATCCTGAAAAGTGTCTTTACTTTATTTGTATCATCTTTAGAAATATATGTACTCTTTTTTAAACTGTCTATTTTAAACAATATAATACTATCCCCATTTAATTGAGAAAACGAAAAAATAGAAAGAAATAGAAAGAAGCATGTAAATAATGTTTTCATTCTTTATTGTGGGTTTATAGCAAAGCTACCTTTTTAATGAATATTCGCAAACGAGAATATTTTCTAAGTGACACAAAAACGAAGGCCCCTGTAAAAAAACAACATGATGCTTTCATACTTTGTAAACTTTATTGTCTTAGCTTCACGACTTCGCTCGAAGTGCCATAAAACAAAAACCCCCTGTTCAACAACAGGGAGTTTTAATATGAAGAAAGGAAAGAGATGCTGAACCAAGTTCAGCATGACATCTCCATTTTTAGAATTAAGCTTTTACACTTGCACGTATAATATTTAAAGCACCACCAGCTTTGAACCACTCAATTTGCTGAGCGTTATAAGTATGGTTCACTTTAATATTTTCAGAAGTTCCATCTACATGGTTTAAGGTTAAAGTTAATTGAACGCCAGGTGTAAAAGTTGTTAAGCCCAAAATATCAATTACATCATCTTCACGAATCTTATCATAATCCGCTACGTCAGAAAAAGTTAATCCTAACATCCCTTGTTTTTTTAAGTTTGTTTCGTGGATACGGGCAAACGATTTTACCAAAACCGCACGTACACCTAAATGACGAGGCTCCATAGCAGCATGCTCACGAGAAGATCCTTCACCGTAGTTCTGATCTCCTACTACAATACTGCCAATCCCTTGCGCTTTGTATGCACGCTGCACCGCAGGTACACTATCGTAAACACCTGTCAATTGATTCTTAACTGAATCTGTTTTTTCATTGAACGCATTTACTGCTCCAATTAACATATTGTTGGAGATGTTATCTAAATGTCCGCGGAACTTTAACCATGGACCAGCCATAGAGATATGATCCGTTGTACATTTACCTTTTGCTTTGATCAATAATTTCAATCCTTTCAAATCAACACCTTCCCAAGGTGTAAAAGGATCTAATAATTGTAACCGCTTAGAGACAGGAGAAACCAATACTTCTACTTTGCTTCCATCCGCAGCCGGAGCCTGGAATCCTGCGTCTTCAACCGCAAAACCTTTTGGAGGCAATTCAAAACCTGTTGGTTCATCAAGTTTTACCTGTTCTCCTTTTTCGTTAGTTAAAGTATCTGTTAAAGGATTAAACGTTAAGTCACCAGCAATGGCCATAGCTGCTACTAATTCAGGAGAAGCAACAAACGCGTAAGTATTAGGATTTCCATCCGCACGCTTGGCAAAGTTACGGTTGAAAGAATGAATGATCGTATTCTTTTCTTTTTTCTCAGCACCTACTCTGTCCCACATTCCAATACATGGTCCGCAAGCATTTGTAAATACAACTGCACCTACTTCATCAAATATCTTTAAGAAACCATCACGCTCAATTGTGTAACGAATTTGCTCTGAGCCCGGATTAATCATGAATTCTGCTTTTGAATTCAAACCTGTAGCAGAAAACTGTTTTGCCATTGATACAGCACGTGAAATATCTTCTTAAGAAGAGTTAGTACATGAACCTATCAAACCTGCTTCAATTTTTAAAGTCCAGCCATTTGCAATCTCTA
>JANPOX010000500.1:0-8068 GCA_031428235.1 Bacteroidia bacterium
AAAGAGTCTTACAATTTTCAGCACCAAACACAATGCAAAAGCACTTTGTAGCCGTACTTTTTTAATAATTTAATTGATACATCTTTCCCGGAAGAGACTTGATGAGGTTAGAGAATTCCAATTGTAATAAGTGAGCAGATGTTTTACTGATAGCAAAATTAGTGGAGTAACAAATCTCATCAATATGAATTTGAGACTTAGTATCAAAAAGTTTTATAATCAACTGCTCTTCCTCTGATAAATTAATTAATAAAGGAATTTGATTTGTTTTCTTTTTTTTCACTTCCTGATTCCAGTTCATGATATACAAAAGATCTGCTGCACTTTCTAAAAGACTGGCTCGGTGTGATTTTATTAATCCATTGCAACCTTCACTTAAAGTATCATTTGCCTTTCCGGGAAAAGCAAAAATATCTTTGTTATAGGAATTAGCAATCGTCGCTGTAATTAAACTTCCTCCGCCACGCTTAGATTCTACTACAACCAATGCATCGCACATACCGGCAACAATTCTGTTTCGCTTAGGAAAATTTTCTCTATCAGGATTTGTTTCGCTCATAAATTCAGTAAGCAAACCTCCTTGTGATACTATACGTTCTGCATAACTTGAATGAACAGATGGATAAATGCGATCGAGGCCATGAGCCAGTACTCCAACTGTATTTAATCCCTGATCTAATGATGCTTTATGAGCAGTAATATCAATACCGTAGGCAAGGCCACTTACTACCAAACAACCGCTTACAACTAAATCTTCAATCAATTTTTCAGTCATTTGCTTACCATATACGGATGGTGTTCTTGTTCCAACAACGGCCACAATCTTCTCTGTATTTAAATCTGCATTGCCTTTGTAATAAAGCATCACCGGACTATCAGAACAGTTTTTTAACCGTTGCGGAAACTTTTTATCGGTAAAAAAAAGGGGCGTAATAGCTTTATCTTCAATAAATTTTATTTCCCGTTCTGCTCTTTCTAATGCCGCTTTACTTTTTATGATAGCGGTGGCGGTATATGATCCAATGCCGGGAATTTTTTCGAGCTGAGCCTGATTTGTTTTAAAAACCTGTTCTGCACTTCCGCAATAAGCAACTAAATTTTTTGCAAGAATATCGCCTACTCCATCCAGTAATGTTAATCCTATTTGATATGTTAAATCCGGCGATAGCATTGTTGAATAGTACTTATTTATTATATTGTGTCCACAAAAATAGGAGATAATGATTAAAAATGTGAAATATATTTTAACAGGTGTCTTTTTTTATACATGTGAGATTTATGCCCAAACGTTAGGGGTTGTAAAAGGAGTTGTAAAAGACAAAGCAAATAATGCATCATTACCCGGTGCTGTTGTTGTTGTAGATAAATCAAAAGGAGTTGCTTCAGATTTAGAGGGTGTATTTTATATCTCTACAACGGAAGGAGGCCATTTGCTTGAATGCGAATTAGTAGGCTATAATAAATATTCAGAAACAATTACTGTAAAAGCAAATGATACGACTGTTGTTACTATTATTTTAAATGACGGAAACCAATTACTGGATGAAGTAGTTATTTCTGCAGGAAAATTTGAACAAAAATTATCTGACGTCACAGTGAGTATGGATGTTATTAAGCCCGCACTGATAGAAAATAAAGCCTCACAAAGTCTGGATATTATTATGAACCAGGTTCCCGGCGTGGTGGTTTCAGATGGGCAGGCCAGTATACGCGGAGGAAGTGGTTATAGTTATGGCGCAGGAACAAGGGTATTAATGTTGGTAGATGAGATGCCAATGATTAGTGCAGACGCTGCCGATATTAAATGGAATTATCTGCCGCTTGAAAATCTGGAACAGGTAGAGGTGATCAAAGGGGCATCTTCCGCACTATTTGGTTCGTCTGCTATGAATGGTGTTATTAATATGAGAACCGCCTATGCCAAAGATAAACCTCAAACAACAGTATCTTTATTTGGAGCCACTTATGATGCACCTCAGCATCAGCAATACAAATGGTGGAAAGGAACAAGTCAGACACAAACCGGAGTTAATTTTTCTCATTCTCAAAAAATAAAAAATCTGGACATTGTTTTAGGTGGACACATGTTTAACGATGAAGGATACCGTTACCTGGAAACAGAAAAACGCAGTCGCTTTAACATCAACTTAAAATACAATTTCAAAAAAATCAAGGGCTTATCAATTGGGGTTAACACCAATATGATGGAAACACGAGGCGGTTTATTTTTTCTGTGGCAGAATGCTGACTCCGTTTATTTTCCGCAGGGACTTACTATACAGCGTTTCACAAACCAGCGTGTAAATGTGGATCCTTTCATCACTTACTTTACTAAAAAAGGCGGTAAATTCAGTTTGCGTTCCCGTTATTACCTGACAAATAATACCAATGATAAAGATCAGGGATCAAGAGCGGAACTTTACTACAATGAATTCCAATATCAAAAACGTTTCAAAAATAATTTCACCATGACCTATGGTGCAGTTTATATGGAACAGCAGGTTATTGCCGATTCATTGTACGGAAGACACACCGGAAAAAATTATGCCGGTTATGCCCAGTTTGATTATAAGTACAAAAGACTCACCACTTCCATTGGTTTAAGAGGTGAATACAACCGTATTGATACGTCGTACACACGTGGCTATATTAATAAAAAAATTAATAATTTACCGTTTCAACCGGTTTTTAGGGCCGGAATGAATTACCATTTATTCGAGTACACTTTTTTACGTGCCTCTTACGGACAGGGATACCGCTTCCCAACCATTGCTGAAAAGTATGTGAGTACCAGTGTGAGTGCTTTGAAGATTTACCCTAATCAGAGTCTACAACCTGAACGAGGATGGAGCGCTGAAATAGGCCTAAAGCAGGGTTTCCGAATTCAGAACTTTAAAGGATTTTTAGACATAGCCGGATTTTGGACAGAGTACCAGGATATGGTTGAATTTTCTTTTGATATTTATGGCCCAAAAACGGGATTGTTTTATAAGGATAAGGAATATGCAGGATTTAAATCTCAAAATGTAGGCGCTGCGCAAATCAATGGTATTGATGTATCTATCACCGGAACAGGAAAAATAGGTCCGGTTAATGTATCTACACTCGTTGGTTACACTTTCACAAACCCAACGTATTTAGGATTTGATCCGAATAAAGATACACTTGGATTACCCGGTGTAAATATCCTTAAATACAGAAACAGACATTTATTCAAATCAGACATTCAATTGGATTATAAAAAATTATCTGTAGGATGGAGCGTCAGGTACTTTAGTTTTATGGAAAACATTGACAGACGATTTGTTCAAAGTGTGTTGCACGAATATAATGATATTCCAAATGGTGTAAACTGGGATGCGATTCCAAGCACTTATATTTTACCAGGCTTAAAGTCATACAGAATACAGCATGCCGGTGGCGACTGGGTGCATGATATGAGAATCTCCTACCAGTTATCTAAAGAATTAAAAGCGTCTTTTATTGTTAATAATGTAGGGAATGCTGAATACAGTTTAAGGCCGGGAGATGTTCGTCCGCCAAGAATGTTCCTGGTGCAATTAATGATAAGGATATAATAGTTTTTAGCAATTTTTATAAAACAAGGGTCTAAAATTCTGTATCTTTACACTCAAAAAAATTATGGAAACACCTTTCAGAAAAACAAATCTTGATAATATCCAAAGTGCTACGATCGTCAATGAGCGTTCTCTTTTTGCGTCAGTATTTACGTGGATGTTTGTGGCTTTGGGTTTAACCACCGTATGCTCTTTAGTATTTGCTTACGTTCCCGAATTTGGAAACTTATTATTTAAATTTGATGAAACCGGAGCCCGCGTTGGTACCTCTATCATTGGATGGATTGTGATGTTGGCGCCACTTGGTTTAGTGTTGGTGATGAATTTTGCTTTCAACAAACTTTCGTTTGTAGCTCTCATGGGAATCTTTTTTGGATTTGCGGCTTTAATGGGAATCAGTTTAAGTTCTATCTTTTTAATGTACCGCTTGGATTCAATTGGTGTTGTATTTGCAAGTACCTGTGCATTATTTGGTATAATGGCCGTTGCGGGATATACAACAAAAGCTGATTTAACCAAGATGGGATCTTTGCTAATGATTGGTTTAATTGGAATTGTGATTGCCTCATTGATCAACATGTTTATGAGAAGCGACACTATGGGATACATTATCAGTATTATCAGTGTGATTGTATTTACAGGATTAACAGCGTATGATGTACAAAAAATTAAAGCATTAGCTCAGGCTAATGATGGCTCTGCTGATTTTAAGAAAATGGGGATCATGGGGGCTTTAACTTTATACCTTGATTTTATCAATTTATTTTTATCTCTGTTACGTTTATTCGGAAAAAGAGATTAATCAAAAAGTAAGATGAACCCAAAAGTATAGACAAAATTAAAATTAGTTTGGATAATAATGAGCTCGATATTGTATCGGGCTCATTCCTTTTAAATTGAGTTTTATTCTGTCATTGCTATAATAATTTATGTTGATTTATTTCTACTTTCAAGCATAGTAGAATGTTGCTAATAAAGTACAATACTTATATGCGTGTCAGTTCGAGTGTTTTTTCGCCGCATCTTTTTGCGAAAAATTTATCGAGAACTTTATATAATACTTCTCGATCCTCATTTGCAGGAGGCAGGCAAATGAACTCGAAGTGACAGTGTTTATTTAAGTCTGTTTTTCTCTTCTATCCAGCGCGACATATATTTTGTTCCGGAAATTGTATGGTGCATTAACATAGCACCAGTAAAATTTTTATGACGATGTTGTTGAATGTTTTCTTGTACTGATTTAATTTTTTCAATTAATGGTGGAGCATATAACTCTTTACTAAAAACTTCATTTACGATTTGAATCCCGTTTTTTTGAGCCTCTACCCATTTAACTTTATCAGTATATAAATGAACCGCCCCTATTACAAATTTCTCAACCTCATCTTCAACCACCCCTGCCCACTTCAAATGACCACACATCGCCTCTGCACCA
The DNA here is from genome assembly GCA_031428235.1 of Bacteroidia bacterium. Lineage (GTDB taxonomy): Bacteria > Bacteroidota > Bacteroidia > B-17B0 > Aurantibacillaceae > UBA4416. Next base: position 5,014 of record JANPOX010000500.1, read on the forward strand.
ACAGAGGTTGTAACACTAGGTGTGCCGCATTGAATAGCATCAATTAATTTGCCTTTTAATCCGGCTCCAAAACGGAGAGGCGCTAAGCACACTTTAGCATTTAACATCACCTCATGAGCGTTCACTGCCCTGCCCTTTATCACAAACCCTTCCTTAGGCTGGTGAAGCTGATCCACCTTTTGTGTAGCATAAGCGCCATAAATATGCAACTCCGCTTGCGGCAATTGTTTTCTGATCAATGGCCAGATCTCTTCTTTCAAAAACTGAACAGCATCCCAATTAGGTTCGTGTAAAAAATTACCAATCGTTACAAAATGTTTTCTTTCTTCAAATAAGGGCCATTCCTTAGGGTCAGTTTCCTGAATGGGATCCAATAAAAATGGTGTGTAATGAAGCTGTGACAAATCTACTTTAAAAAAATCCTGAAGCAATTGCATTTCATAAACCGATATCATCAACGTTAAATCGCTGCGATAAATACTTGCGAGTTCTCTTTTTGCCACATCCGAAAACAAATCAGTGTTATTGAATGCTCTTTTTTCTTTAACTGCCACTTGCCTTGCCAGACGCAAACAATGTAAATCAATGGTATCGAGTATTCGTAACGCATCCGGACAATATTCAGCAACCCTCCATCCAAACTGTTCTTCCATCATAAAGCGGTCGAACAAAACAATGGTTGGTTGCAGCGTTTTTATAAATTCATCAAAGCTTGTGTTATTCAATTCTATGGTTACTTTTTCAATGCCATGCAAATTGAAATCAATCATGAAAGGACTATCGGCAGCCGCGCAGGCAAAGGTGATTTTCCAATTCAGTTTCTGAAACTGTTCTATCAACTGCATCGTTCTACTACCAGCGGCAGATGAACCGGGCTCAGGCCAAACCGTTCCGATCATTAAAATATGTTGTGATTCCTGCATTGATTAAATTAAAAAGCCCCTGACTATTCAAGAGCTTTTTGCAGTTCAAAATTACACAATTAGCTGAGATAGCACAAGGTAATTTGATCTCTATAATTCCTCCTTTTATATGAGTCCAGGAAGATTGATTCACTATCTCTGGAATTTCCTTCTCATAAACTTCCATTCAAAAAGTCTCACACAAACTTCCGTGTTTACAGATTTAAAAACAATTTTCGGCGAGACTTTTTGCCTTTTTGTCAAAAAGCAACATAAAAAAATATAATGCTATATAATTTCATAAAAAGATTACATTAATTACAAGTAGATTATGACTGCCTTTACACTGCCACAAGACGATGGCAAGCCTTTAGAAATCATCGATTTTAAAATCGATTTATTAGCATCACCCCCGAAAATCGAGGAAGAAATTATCAACAGTGTTGATACGTATGTGACAACCCAATCCAATGGCATTGAAATCACTTACAAAAATGCCATTACTGATGAAGGTCATCTCAATATTTATATCTGTCGTTTTCAGACAGGAAAATACCGACTTCATATTTTCGGTAAAATGAAAGGGACGGATTTTAGAACAGAACGTGAACTATCAGAAAGCTATCAGGCGCACATACAACATGAACACGTTAAGTATGTGCTGGTGAGTAGTCGCAACATTTTGAGAAGCTACTATTTAAGCGCTAATTTACAAAGTTTGGAAAACCATCTTATGGCTTTTCTTGTGCCATAATAAATAGATATAGGAACAGATGCGAGGGAAACTTATATTAAAATCCACCATTAAATGTCCGGTATGTAAATACTCGAAAGCGGTTCCTATGCTTTTATATTCTCGAAGGATGCAATACGATTGTGAAGCTTGTAATGCACGTCTAAAGGCAAAAGCGAACGAATGCTGCGTTTTTTGTGTCTATGGTTCTGTCCAATGTCCCTCTCAGCAGCAGGATACTTTTGATCAACATGATCTTTCCCATGATTATTGATGGAAAGGTTACACGAACGAAAATCATCATAGACATTTTTTAAATTATCTGAAAAAACTGTAAGGAACCCTTGTTTTTTATTTCATAAATTGGATGGTGCAGAATAGCATTTGATTATTACATTTAAGAGTGCTAATAATATTTCGGGCCACTATCAATAAAAATCAGTTTCAGCACATGGCAAAACTCGCTGCCTCTTACTATTTAAATCCAGATGTTGTTTTTCTGGCGAAAGACCTCATTGGCAAAACCCTTTGCACCCGCATTAATAACGTTCTTACCTGCGGCATCATAACCGAAACCGAAGCTTACAACGGTGTGATTGATAAAGCTTCGCACGCTTATGGTGAGCGAAGAACAAACCGTACCGAAACAATGTACAGCAAAGGAGGTGTGAGCTACGTGTATTTATGTTATGGCATTCATCGTTTATTTAACATCATCACAAATAGTAACGGTACGCCTCACGCTGTATTGATCCGCGCCATTTATCCCACCAAAGGTATAGAAGAAATTGTAAAACGCCGAGGCCTGAAGTTTTCTGATAAGTTATGTGTTGGCCCTGGTAAGGTTTCACAAGCTTTGGGAATAGACCTTATCCATAATGCTATTTCCTTAACTGGAAAAGAGATCTGGTTGCAAGATGATCATATCCATATTAACTCAAAAGATATACAGGTGGGTCCACGTATAGGGGTTGATTATGCAGGAGAAGATGCGAAATTGCCTTATCGTTTTTGGACGACGAATTATGATTCATTAAAGAATAAATAGCAATTTCTTTTGATACTTTAGGACTCCGGTCCGCTGGTTTCGGTTCCTCTCAACCACCGGGCTTCATTATTCAAAAACTTTCTTATTCATCAAAAAATACAATTACCTTTAAACGGTCATGCGTCCAACAAAAAAAATAAATAAACGTACCCTGCCTAAACGCAAACCGACAGCGGCTGCGAAGCCTGCTGGAAAAAAAGGCAAAGCGAAAGAGAAACCTAAATTTAATTTAAAAGGTATCCCTGCAAAATATAAGCTCATTGGCACACTGGCCAGCGAACATGCCGATACGCAAACTCAATGCGATGAATTAATATTGGTTGGAGTTAATGCCTTCGAAACTTTACTGGAAAACGAAACACCGGATAACGC
>JANPOX010000501.1:0-2554 GCA_031428235.1 Bacteroidia bacterium
TGAGAAATAAAAATAAAAGTTAAACAAATAAAAATTAGAAATTATGAGCACAGGTAAAATTTTATTGGGTGTATTAGCAGGCGCAGCCGTTGGTGCATTAGTTGGTGTTTTAATGGCTCCTGACAAAGGAACTGAAACAAGGAAAAAATTAATGAAAAAAGGCGGGGACTATACAGACGCTTTAAAAGACAAATTTGATGAGTTAGTAAGTGGCATGACCGAGCAAATCGAGAATGTTAAATCAGAATCAAAATCTATGGTTAACTCTGGTAAATCTAAGATGGATGATTTTAAATCTAGAAATTCAATTTAAAGAACAAATTGTAATTTAAGTATTATAAGTCTCTGCCAAAAGTAACCTCGTGGAATTTTTGACCACGCCCCTGGCTTATTCCTGACTATTATCTTATCCATTTAATAGGCGAATAAGCCAGGTGCTTTTGGGATTTATAATTTTTCTCTTTAAAGCACTCCACTTAGAGTGCTTTCTTATTTTACAAATTAACTGATAAATTAAAACTTTATTCTTAATTTTACTATATAAATTTAATTAATGGATTGTATTGTAGTTGATGATAGTCTGGTTGCAAGAAAAGCTCTAACAACGTTAATAGCGCAGGTAGGCTATCTAAAATTAAAAAAAGAGTGTTCTACTCCTTTAGAAGCTTATAATTATCTTAAAACAGAGCATATTGATCTTATCTTCCTGGATATAGAAATGCCGGGAATGACCGGTATTGAGTTGGTGAAAAACCTGAAACATCGCCCCATCATCATCTTGATTAGTTCAAAAAAAGAATATGCAGTGGAGGCTTTTGAATTAAATGTGGCTGATTATATATTAAAACCGGTAACACTGGCTCGTTTTATGGTGGCCCTTGATAAAGCAAAAGAAATTTACGATCACAAAGATAAAAAAGTGGAACTTGGTGAAAGAGACCAGGAATATATATTTGTCCGTTCTAATTCAGTTCTCGCTAAAATCAAATTAAATGATATTCAATATGTTCAGGCATATGGTGATTACGTAAAGATTTTTACAAAAGAAAAACAAAACCTGGTTCATTGCACGCTTAAAAGTATTGAGGAAAAACTAGCCTCCGGTAAATTTTACAGATTGCACCGCTCTTATATTGTTGCCGTAGATCATATTGAGAAAATTGAAGAGAACGATGCTTACATTGGAAAACAGCCCATTCCAATTGGTGAACAATACAAAAAAGAGCTTCTTGCGAAGCTCAATCTTTTGTAAACCTTTAAATAAAAACTTTTTATTTTTTATTACTTGTTATGCTGCACGCTATAATCGCCCATGCTTAACTCAGAATAATTATTTTTAAAATCCGTAAAATTTCCAAACATTGAATTTCGGATATGAGCAGAAGATATTCTGGCGTTATTTTGCACCAAACTATTTTTGATAATTGAATCTTCTATAATTGAATCTCTTCCAATAGATACATATGGCCCTACTACAGAATTTATTAGCGTTACGTTTTCACCAATGTAACATGGTTCTATAATTACCGAATTATGAGAAGTATGAAGTTTGGAAACAAGGTCCTCTGATTTATTAAATTCAAGAATACGTTGATTGGTGTACACTGTTGAATCTTTATTGCCGCAGTCAAGCCATTCCGTCACTTGTCCGGGAGTAAACTTTAACCCTTTGTTTTTCATATTTTCAAGCGCATTTGTTAATTGGAATTCGCCTTTATCTTTGATGTTATTATCCAGCAGGTATTGCAGTTCTTTTTTCAAATTCCCACCATCTTTAAAATAATAAATTCCTATGATGGCAAGGTCTGAAACAAATTTCTCAGGCTTTTCAACGAAGTCGGTAATCACATTTTTTTCATTGATCTTCACAACACCAAATGCTTTTGGATCCGCTACTTTTTGTACCCAGATAATTCCATCTTTCGAATCATCCAGTTTAAAATCAGCTTTAAATAATGTATCAGCAAATGCTACAATCACTTTTCCTTTCAATGCTTCTTTAGCACATAAAATAGCATGTGCAGTACCGAGCGCCTCCTCCTGATAATATATAGTTGCTTTTGCCTTAAGATCAATGGCAATTTTTTTTAATTTATCTTCCGTTTCTTTTCCAAGATGGCTGATAATAAAAGCGATTTCATCCACTTTTTCGTTTGAAACACTAACAATATCTTCTACTAATCGTTGAACAATTGATTTGCCCGCGATTGGGAGAAGTGGTTTTGGAGTGGTAAAGGTATGGGGCCTCATTCGTTTGCCCATACCAGCCATTGGCACAATTATTTTCATGATTATTTTGTTTTGAAATGATTAATAGATTTATGTAAGCTAAAGTATATATTGCTTATCAATCAAATTTATTATTTCGGTGAGAGCTTATTTTTCCAAGCTGAAAGAATATAATATTTACGGTATATTAATTTATAAAGTTGTCTTTTATCAAATGGTAAATACTAAAATTAAAAGTTTTGTAATTTTTCATTCTCTAATTCAGGCTATATTTTCCAATCTCCTTCTTGATTCTCAAAAAAATACAGTCTATAAATCTTTTGTG
>JANPOX010000502.1:0-2908 GCA_031428235.1 Bacteroidia bacterium
TGAGCATGGGTCCGGACAAAAAATCCGCACAACAAACTACTTATTAAGATAACTCTAAAACTCACCATGCTAATAACGGTTTATAAATATAGAAATTGTATTTTTAAAGCCACAAAATCGTACGTGAATGAGAATTATTACCTATAATGTAAATGGCATAAGAGCCGCAATGAATAAAGGATTAGTAGATTGGATGAAGGCAACTGAACCGGATGTCTTATGCCTGCAGGAGATTAAAGCAACTCCCGATCAGGTTGATGTAGCTCCTTTTGAAGCATTAGGTTATCATTTATACTGGTATCCGGCTCAAAAAAAAGGGTATAGCGGCGTGGCCATTTTCACTAAAATAAAACCAAACCATGTTGAATATGGCTGTGGGATTGAACATTATGATTTTGAAGGCCGTGTGTTAAGAGTGGATTTTGATCACTGTTCAGTAGCAAGTATTTATCATCCAAGCGGTAGTAGCGGAGAAGAAAGGCAAGCTTTTAAAATGAAATGGCTGGCCGATTTTCAACGGTATATTGATGGATTAAAAGCAACTGTTCCCAACCTGATCTTATGTGGTGATTATAATATTTGTCACAAGCCAATTGATATACACAATCCAAAATCAAATGCTAATACATCCGGCTTTTTACCCGAAGAAAGAGAATGGTTAGAGCAATTTATCCAATCAGGATTTACGGATTCATTCAGGCATTTTAATCAGGATCCGCATCAGTATAGCTGGTGGAGTTACAGAGCCGGTTCAAGGGGTAAGAACCTGGGTTGGCGTATCGATTATAATTTAGTTGCGAACCATTTAAATGAGAAGCTTCAAAAGGCTGAAATATTGCCCGATGCGATGCATAGTGATCATTGTCCGGTAATGTTAGAGATTGGCTTTTAATTTTTAATCTTAATTATATTGAGTCCGGTAAGCCTCCATAAAACAGGTTTATTGCCGCTCATATAATTATAAGTTTGAATTTTAACAAAATTGACCAATTGTTTAGGTTTTTTAGATATTAAGATTATATTTGTGCTTAGTAAAAACTTATGCACTTAGGTATGAAAAAAATATTTATCCCACTACTGGCTAGCGCTTTAACTCTTGGCTTAGCTTCATGTTCATCATGCTCAGACGACTCAAAAAACAACCATGAAAGCGAAGAAGGCAAAGGTGGTGTTTATATGGGCGGAGTCATGAGAATGAATGAAGTTGAGGCTTTCAAAAGCTTAAATCCTATTGCCGTGAATGAAATTGTAGGTTTCCACATAGGCACTCAATTATTTGAAGGATTAGTGAAATTTGATCAAAAGGATTTATCACTACACCCAGCAATTGCCCGTTCATGGGAAAGTAATGAAAATCAAAGTGAATGGACATTCCATATTCGTCAGGGAGTAATGTTTCATCCTGACGCTTGTTTTGCGGATGGAAAAGGTAGAGTATTAACTGCTACTGATGTAAAATTTTGTTTTGATAAATTATGTACAGCAGATCCAAATAATGCCCAGTTTGATGTAACTTTTAAAGACCGTGTAATTGGAGCTAATGAATCTTTTGAAGCATCAAGAGCCGGTAAAAATCTTCCCGTTTCAGGAATTAAAGTAATTAACGATACTACCATTGCTATTAGTTTAAAATCACCTTTTGCAGGCTTTTTAAATATTATTGCAATGCCAGGATGCTGGATTTATCCGCAGGAAGCGTTAAAAAAATACGGTATCGATATGCGTATTCATCCGGTAGGAACAGGACCTTTCCAACTTGAAACAGTGAAAGAAGGAGAAGTGGTGATCATGAAGAAAAATCCTAATTATTATGGTTTTGATAAAGACGGAAACAAATTACCTTATTTAGATGGATTGAAATACACCTTTATTCGTGAGAAGAAAGCTGAAATTTTAGAATTCAAATCAGGTAATTTAGATATGGTATACCGTTTACCGGTTGAGATTTTCCACGAGATAATGGGTGATCTTGAACATGCAAAAGACCGTAAGACTGAATTTCAAATCCTGAATTCTCCTGCGTTTAGCACACACTATTTAGGATTTAATTGTTCTGGAACTGTTTTTGCTAAAAAAGAAACACGTTTGGCATTTAACTACGCAATCGATAGGCATAAAATCGCTGATTTTACCATTCAGGGCGAGGGAAGTTCAGCTGATTATGGAATTGTTCCTTACGTAGATGCTTTTGAACAAGATGGCTACGACTTTAAAGGATTAAAAGGCTACAAATTTGATGTTGCTAAAGCAAAAGAATATTTAAATCAGGCTGGTTATCCTGATGGGAAAGGATTCCCTAAATTAACCTTACAAATTAACAGTGGTGGCGGTGATCGTAATGGTTTAATTGCGGAAGTAGTTCAGAAAATGTTGAAAGAGAATTTGAATGTTGATATTAACATCAATATTGTTCCCTTTGCAGAACATATTGAACAAATCACTTCAGGTAAATCTGATTTCTTTCGTTTTGCGTGGATAGCGGATTATCCGGATCCGGAAACTTTCCTGACATTGTTTTATGGAAAGCACGTTCCTGCAAACCCATCAGAAAAATCATTTATCAATTATTTCCGTTTTAAAAATGCACGATTCGATTCTTTATTTGGGGCTTCTTTCACAGAGCCTGATAAAACAAAGCGTTATGCACTATTATCAAAGGCAGAACAAATTGTATTGGATGAGGCTCCATTTATGCCAATCTTCTATGACGAGAATTTCCGTCTGGAGCAGTTAAATGTGCGCAATTTTCCTGAAAACGCAATGAACTATATGGACCTATCAGTAGTGTATTTAATACCTAAAGATAAAATGCCTAAAAAATAATAACAAAACATATTCATAAAAAAAGAGGCTTCTGATTAGACTGAACCCAAAAGTTTAGACAAAATTAAAAATTAGTTTGGATAAT
>JANPOX010000503.1:0-2492 GCA_031428235.1 Bacteroidia bacterium
CAAACAGATAACAAGTATTTATCAGGATTGAATTAGCCCTCTTGAAATCATCATTTTTGATTTCAGTAATGCTTTTTATGAAATCGTTTTTAGTGCATTCCTTGTATACGGAATTAGTCATAAAATATGCTGCTGCTGTTAACATTGAATCATAATAGTCAACTCCGATATAGTCAAATTGTTGCTTTGAACTTTTAAGTGATAACAAATAATCTGTCAAAGCAATTCCTGATGTAGCTGGCCCACAACCGACATCAATAAATTTCAAACAACCTTCTTTTAAAATAAGTTTTTTTATCCATGAACATCTTTCAAATAAATAAAGAGATGAATAATAATGCTTACGCATATTAAAGTAACAATACAATTTTACAATATCGTCAGGTGTGAGTTTTTTATATGGTTTATCAAAATTTGCTTGACCAAAATTGATTACTTCGGAACGGATGGTAAAAGTATCTAACCCAAGTAAAATATTATTCCATATGGTAGATTCATGATTTTTAATATAACTAATAAATTTTTCGTGAAAAAGTTGCTCGGTAAAAGTAGAGGGAGTAAATATTTTGTCTACATTTTCGTGTAATTCAATTCTGTAATCTAATGCCCCTTTTCGCTTTCTATATTCGTTTAGAATTGGAAAATTATTGAGTAACTCTGAATTGTCAAATAATTCTGGAAAACCAGCCACATTACCAAATTCAGAAAAGTATGAATGTATGTCTGAAAGGACATCATCTGTGTAATCTTCATTTTCGTCAGCAACAGCTTTGGATATCTTTTCTAAATATTGAGAGAATCTATTAATATGAGATTGTGTCTGCCTGTATTCAAATTTATATTGAAACCATGCTTGCAGTCTATATTTAAGAACATTGTCCCTTAGATTGGTAATACAAGTTTGAACAAATGCTGGCTTATTTGCTGATTTAAAATAAAACGCAAGACTTGTAATTAAAAATTGAATCCCTTCCGCTTCTATTCCTTTTTTTCGATTGGAATGAATGTATCGAATTAATTCAACGCAAACTTGAGTTGTAGGAGCATTTATATCCAAATTACTAAAGAGTAATTTTATCTTATTTCTGTTTTCAGAAACAAAATCATCTAGCTCCACTAATTCAGATTGTAATGACTGTATTTTCAGTTCTTCAAGTGTCATTATATTTCTTTATGCTTTTGTGCAAATGAAATTCTTTGTATTAGTTCAGAATTATCCAATTTCTTTTGTCTAACTCCATCAATTAAATCAGATTTATAATAATATAAAATGTTTGCAATTCTTTTTGGCTCAGAGATTATTTCAAAAATATTAAACTTTGAATTTAATTTTAAATTGGCTCTGTAACAAATTCCAAAAAATTCAGAATTAATGTTTATTTCATTTGGTAATTTAGATAATGCTTCAATAATTGTTTCTTCTTCATTTGTCTTAATAAATCTGTAATAAAGTTTGCCAAATATTACAGTTGAATAACAATCATATCCGTCAATAGCAATCGTGGTAGGACCTTGTTCTACCATCATGTTTTTATATTTTCCTAAATTACTGTTCACAATGCCGAAAACCAAATTGAAAACAGAGTCAATAATTCTATAATCGAATTCTGTTGTTAAATCAAATTTGATGGTTGGTTTAATAGGAATCTTGATGACTTTTTTAATTGCGTCATCAGATATGGTAAGTCTGTCTTCTAAGTTTCTTAGTTGTTTGTAGCCGAAAAAGAAATTGAGTGTGGCAAATGCATATTCACTAAATTTATTCACTTTAGAATTTATCAATTCTACTCTAGGAAGTTCAGGATTTTGGCTTGTCCCAAAATTGCGTAAATAAGCAAAAACATAAAGGGCTAAACTGTTTTTGGACTGCAGCGCTAAAATGTCTGTCATTACTTTTTTTCTCTCTAGGCTTTTTCTAAGTGCTAAAAAGATATTCTTTACTTGTTTTTCTTCACTTGGAAAAGAATTTGTTTTGTTGCAAAGTGACTCAAATTCATTTGTGTCAACATCAGTAAAATTGGCGTTATCATATACTCTATTAAATAGCCAATTTAATATTGGACGGTCGTTAGGGCATGAATTAGTAAACAACCACTTATAGTATTCTGATAAACTTCCGCTGTCAACAATTTCACTAGCAAAAGTTTCGTCAATTGCTTGAACGGCAAATAAAGAATGGTCTGCAATAGATTTGTATTTCCCTGTCTGATTATAGGTTAGTAAATTAAAATTTCGTACCCCGGCTATCAAGCCTAATATTTTATCAAAATGTTTAAGTTTTGATTCTAGTGGTTTGGGATTGATACTTAACTCGTCATAAGAAATCTTTGATAAATTTGATGGAAAGCCAACTTCATGGACATTTTCCCGTCTACACGGACGTTTTTGAAGCACCTCTGGTTAAAAATCTGGCATAAAACTTTTCGTTCTAATAAAAAATAAATTTGACCTGACGAGACGAATCCAGTAAAAATTCCAAGTTACTAAAATTT
>JANPOX010000504.1:0-3867 GCA_031428235.1 Bacteroidia bacterium
GGGTTCATTGTCTTCCACCTTTCGAAGAACTGAATGCGGTATTCCATTTCTTTATCAATGTAAACATTGTCAACATCTACTTTTCTTGCGATCAATATCGTCATCGGAATATCAGCTGGCACTTTAATATCTTTTACAATGTGTTGGTTAGTGGAAAAACCGGTACTGTCAAAATCAAAACATTTCTTTGACTCAGCATTATGCCCTTTGCTTCTACCTTCTACCCTTAAATAACTTTTAAATTCACTTCTAAATAACACCTGATCCGAGTCGGATCTTATTTCCAAACCATGTTTAAATTCATATTCATGTGAAGGATCTACAAACACCATTCCTGAAACTGTATTGGGATACATCGATACAAAACAGCGCATGATGTATCCTCCTAAAGCATGGCCGACTAAAATATAAGGAGGTTTTATTTTTTCTTTTTCCAATAACTCATGTAATTCCATTGCCATCGTATCCACTGTTCTGTCACCCCGCAAAATTTCTGATTTTCCTAATCCGGCCCTATCATATGAAAAAATTCTATTGGTTTTTTTTATTGCGGTATATACTTTTTTAAAATCAGTCTGCAACCTCCCTTTTCCTGTTAGAAAAACAATTGTGGGTTCGCCTGTTCCCTGCACTAAAACATATTGCTTTTTTCCATGCAAATAAACAAAGTAGCCTTCATCCCCTTCTGAAAAGATCCACGAGGAAACTCCGAACAGTATTATTAATAAAACAAATATTTTGATTACAGTATTCAGTTTATTCCTCATTCTGAAAATACATCAGTAAATTCAAAACTCTTCCCATTAAATAAACCTTTATCACTCAGTTTCAATTCAGGAATAACCAACAAAGCCATAAAAGATAAACTCATATAGGGCGCCCGCAACTTACTTCCTAATTCTTTTGCACGCTTGTCAAGTTTTGTATATGCTTCCGCAACAACCTCAGCGGGTTGGTTGGTCATGATGCCAGCAATAGGTAATTCCAACACCATTTCTTCATTTTCATTCGCTAAAGAAATCCCTCCTTTAGCATTGACAATTAAATTCACCGCTTTACACATGTCCTCGTCGTTTGTACCAACCACTACAATGTTATGGCAATCATGTGCCACACAGGAGGCAATGGCTCCTTTTTTTAGTCCGATGTTTTTAATAAATGCTTTAGCAATGGGAGCATCTGTATAACGGTTCACCACCGCTATTTTTAAAATATCTTCCTCTACATTGGATTCTGCAAACCCATTCACTGAAAATGATTCGGTAAACAATTCATTCGTGATTAATTGTCCATCCAATACTTCAATGACTCTAAGTTTACTACCATCGCATTTTAATTTAAAATCCGAAGGCTGTTTCAAACAGCAGTTAAAATTATTCACGATGGGTGCTTCAACAGATTGAATAAATGAGTTACCATTTTCTGCTACCACGTTGCCGTTGATGTATGTATTAAGTATATTGAAATCATTCAAATTATCAATCTCTATGAAATCAGCATTATCACCAACCTGCAATAAACCAATCGGTAAATTATAATGCTTTACCACATTATAAGAAGCAGCTCTCAAGACATTGTATAAATCATGGCCTTCTTTTAACGCACGTTTCACATGATCATTGATATGCGACTCAATTAAATTATCAGGGTGCTTATCGTCGCAGCAAAACATAATTTGTTCCGGAAAATCTTTTAATAATGAAATCAATGTTTCAAAATTTTTGGCGGCACTCCCTTCTCTGATCAAAACTTTTACACCATGCTGTAATTTTTCTAAAGCTTCCACATACCCAAAACATTCATGGTCTGTTGTAATACCTGCGTTAAAATAATGCTTCATGTCATCTCCGGTTAATCCAGGAGCATGGCCGTCAATAGGCTTATTGTGTTTTTTTGCAGAAGCTAACTTTTTTAAAACTTCCTCATCTTTATAAATCACTCCAGGAAAATTCATCATTTCTGCGAGGTACACAATTTCCTTTCGTGACAATAACGCATCAATAGCATTTGAATCGATCACAGCGCCTGCTGTTTCAAAATTTGTGGCAGGCACGCAGGATGGCGCCCCAAAATAAAAATGAAATGGTACCTGATTCGCATTATCGATCATATAATCTACTCCTGCAACTCCTAAAACATTGGCTATTTCGTGCGGATCAGAAATAGTTCCTATTGTTCCGTGGGTAACTGCTATACGGGCAAACTCAGACGGAACCAACATGCTGCTTTCCACATGAACATGTGCATCAATAAAGCCCGGTAAAATATAAGTACTAAGATTTTCTGAAATTCTTTTTATAGAAACTACCTTATTTTTTTCTATTGTAACCTCAGCAGCATATGTTTCTTTAGCTACAAGATCTATTAAATTTGATTTTATGGTAAAAGTCATTGTGTATTTTTTTATACCACGTTAGCGAGTGGAAAACTTCCCGCAGATTACGCTGATTAGAGCAGATAATTAAAACTAAAACAATCTGCGAAGATTCGCGTGATCAGCGGGACAAAATTTATTCTTTAATCCCTAATTTATTAGAATACTTTTTATGCAGGTCGTTTTGAAAATTGCTTAATGAAATACTTCGGCCATTAATATAGGCAAGAATAATTTTATTGGTTTTCATATCTAAAATATCTCCTTCAGAAACAACAAGCGAAGCAAGCTTACCTGTTTCAATACTCCCTACTAAGTGGTCAATTCCTAAAATCTTTGCACTACTCAAGGTTACACTCTGCAAAGCCTGTTCTTTAGTAAGGCCATAAGCAGCCGAAGTTCCTGCCAAAAACGCAATGTTACGCGCATTCATCGCCTCCATATCACCCTGGTTTTGCAAACAAAACAACACAGAATCTTTTTGTAACAGGTATGGTAATTTATACATCAGGTCTGTTTCCGCTTCAGGCAAATCAGGTAGGTCATGCAAACGATTCAACATAACTGCAATATTATTTTCTCTCAACAGCTTAGTAATTTTGTAGCTGTCTTTGCCACCCACCAAAACCATTTTTTTTATATTGAAACGTTTTGAGAAATTGATTGCACTGATAATATCTTTTACATAATCGGTATGAATGTATAAATTTTTTGTTCCATCAAAAACACCTTTCATGCCTTCGAATCGTAAATTTTTATCTAACACATTTTTTGTATTATAATAAGCAAAAGCATTTTCGAAAAATATAGTTAGCTCATTTAACTGTTCGTTATATTTTGTGTTTTTATCACTAGGCAAAGGTTCAGCCCACCAACCACGCCTTTGAATCGAATTTGGAAAATTTAAATGAACCCCGTCATCTGCTTTTAAAACCGCATCTTCCCAGTTCCATCCGTCTGTAGCCATCACCGACGACATTCCACTAATAACTCCATAGCGCGGGGTTGTTTGAGTATATAATACACCATTGGCTTTCACGGTTTCCAAAATCTTACTTTCCGCATTATAGGCAATAAGACTTCTTACGTGCGGGTTATAATCTCCAACCTCAGCATAGTCACTTGTTTGCCTAACTGCTTCCGCTTCCTGTAGTCCTAATATACAATTAGGTGCAATCAATCCTGGATAAATGTGTTTTCCAGAAAGATCGATCGTTGTATCAAACTGACTGATATCAATTTTCACTACACGTGCATCAGAGACCATGTCGATTTTTCCATCTTTAATGGCAATTAAGCTATTCTCAATGATTTTTCCATTTCCAATATGCGCTGTTGCATTTTTCAATAAAATGCTTTTTTTATTTTGTGCCGTTAAAGAACAGGACAGTAGGATTAAAAACAGGAAAAGTTGTTGCATAATAATAGTTTGTAGATTGGTAAATATAGCAAAAAAATAAAGTTCTAAAAACAAGCAAAAACCTTAAATTTAC
>JANPOX010000505.1:0-3138 GCA_031428235.1 Bacteroidia bacterium
GTTAATATGGATTTTAAAGTAGATAATTTTGATATACAAAAAACATTTGCTGCCTTTAATACAGTTCAAAAAATTGCACCAATCGGACAATATGCAAAAGGAATGTTCACTGCAACACTTGAACATTTTAAAGCTGACTTAGATCATACGATGTCGCCTATCCTGTCTACTTTACATGGCGATGGTGTATTTAAAACAAGCAGTGTTTCCATTGGAGGCTTTCCTCCTTTTATGAAATTAGGTGAAGCCTTGAAGATTGAGCAATTAAAAAATCTCACGATTCAAAATGTAGTAGCTGAATATGAATTTAAAGATGGCAGAGTGAATTTAAGAAATCCTGTAAAAGTGAAGATCGATAAGATCAACGCAGAAATTACAGGTTCTACTGGCTTTGATCAAACGATTGATTACAATTGGAAAATGGATATACCTACAGATATGTTTGGGGCGCAGGCTAATTCAATGGTTTCAGGATTATTGGGGCAAGCAAACACAGCAGCAGGCACAAATGTATCTATGCCTAAAAACATAAAAGTAAATGTTGGTTTTGGAGGAACGGTCACAAATCCTACAGTTAAAACAGGCATGAAAAATGATGGCAAGTCTGCGACCGAAGCGGTTAAAGAACAGGTTGTAGGGGCAGTTAAAGATAAGGCGAATGAAGAAGCTCAAAAAATATTAGCAGATGCCCAGGCACAGTCTGAAAAAATTAAAGCGGACGCACAGGCTGCTTCAGAAAAAATAAAATCAGAAGGATATGCTGCGGCAGATAAGCAGGTTGAAGATGTGAAAAATCCTTTGGCAAAGATCGCCGCAAAAAAAGTGGCAGAGTCTGCCAAAAAAGAGGTAGATAAGCAAGCTCAAAAAGTGTTGGATGAAGCAGAAGTTCGCAGTCATAAAATACTGAAAGATGCAAAAGTAAAAAGCGCTGCCGCTGCCGGGAAATAATAATATTAGTTTTATAAAAAAAACGCTGCAGTATATTTTCTGCGGCGTTTTTTTATTCTGTAAAAATTATTCCCCGCCCAGACATCATTCCTTTTCCGGAGAAGGATTAACCATTCAGGCTTTATAAAAAATAAATGCATGAACATTTTTTTATCAAACATTCATAACAGTAATTAATTCTTATCATCGTCGTTTCTAACGAATGAACAGTCGGAATCAAAAATATAATCCTCACGGCCAACTTCAGCCTTATAACTTATTCTACCTGATGCATCGGTGATCTTCGCTGAGCCTTTTATTTTTTTACGCGGAAAATTACTCGCTATATAATCGGTAACAGCTTTTGGTAATTCTGATACTTCCAATTCAGTTTCTGACTCAACAAAATTACCGTTACTATCATATATGGCTTTTGTTTCCACCTCATTAACACGAAATTCCGATTCATAACGACCGCCTTCTTTTTCCCATTCCTCAACTTTTGCATCCGGGTATTGTTTACTGAATGCCTCTTTTACAGGGACTGGCACTTTGGCTTCTTTTACTTTTTGTGCATTTGCATAACTAAAGCCTAAAACTAATGTAAGTATCGTCAATAAGGTTCTCATTTTTAAAAGATCTAAAATTGTTATACAAAAATAGGTCGAGAATGCTTTCACTTTTTCATTTCTTCGACGGTTCAGCCAATACCTTCTTATTTATGTAAGTGCTTAATGAACTTAAAATACCTCTGATATAGCGATGATAAGTAAAGTTACTGTTAAGTATATCGTATATATTAAATTTTTATATGTTCTTTTAATAAATTCATTCTATTTTTATATAATACCAAATTTTTATTTATGAAAAAAGAAAGTAAAGAAATGCTAAAATTAATCATTAGCAATCAGGAGTTAATCATGAAGGCTCTAAAAATTGAAAGATCAACTAAAATTGAAAAAACTGAATCCGTAACAGAAGAGGAGAAAAAGCTACCCGTTAAGAAATCTGGTGTAAAAAAACCGACAAAAAAGGTTTCAAAGAAAAAGTAAATGTTTTTTTGATTTAATTTGTTTTACAATAGATCACGGTTTATCGTATATCCAACTCCCTTTGTAGTTTTTATAATGTCATTTCCCAGTACCCGGCGAATATTCCGGATATGAATGTCAATCGTTCTGCTATTAGCAACTTCCGGAACATTCCAGATGAGTTTGGCAAAATCCTGTCGCGTAAAAATTTTATTAGTATTCTCATACATTAGTGTAATCATCTCAAACTCTTTACGGGGTAAACTGATTTTACCTGCCTTTGTAATAATCAGGTATTGTTCTTTATCTACATAAAAGTTGGGATGTTTTTCTGCTTCTGATATTTCTTCAGTTCTGTTCAGTAAGCGTTTTTTTAAAGTTGAAATTCTGGCTTCTAATAGAATAGGTTTAATTGGTGAAATGATGAAATCATCTGCCCCGGAATTCAACGCAGTAATTTGTATATAATCATCCTGTTTGTTTGAAAATAAAATAATATATGGTTGCACAATATCTTTGGAGTTCCTGATATCAGAGGTTAATGTAATTCCGTCTTTTTGATTATAATCCAATTCAATAATTACCAGGTTCACATCTCCTTGTTTTAAAGAAAGTAGCAAATCATCTTCTGATTTGGAAATAGCAACTTTGTATTGTTTTTCCTCTAAATAATCCACCGTTTTTTTTATCGATGTTTCAGAATTGGTACAAATTAGTATATTGAATGGTAATGCCATGTGTAAAAAAGAGGGGGTCTCAAAAGTCTAATTTCGTAGTCATTCTGAACTTGTTTCAGAATCTGTTCTTAGTAGAATTAGGCCACTCTAGAGATGCTGAAATAGATTCAGCATGACTGTCCAGGACTTTTGAGACAGCCTCTTTGGTTATTTAAAAATTAGTGAGTGATGATTAACTTCTTTGTTTCTTTAGCACCATTTATTGTTAATGATACATAATAGATGCCACTGGAAAGATCAGAAGTATTGATGTGAACGGAATGGTTTCCTTTTTCGAATTCATTTTCGTGTGAAATAGTAGAAATTAAATTACCTAAGATATCATAGATGTTAACTGATACATTATTTTTTTCAGCCATATCAAAAGATATAGTTGTACTTTGAGTTGCAGGATTAGGATATACAACAAATGAATTAGCTATAACTTTAGATACTTCGTTGAT
>JANPOX010000506.1:0-5664 GCA_031428235.1 Bacteroidia bacterium
AGACCAATAAAAGGAATTGTTGATCTCAATTTATGAGCAATTGTTTTTATGGCTTTAAAGTTTTTTTCAGCTATACCTTTTTCTAGAGCCTTAATTTCTTCAGGATTTTCGGAAAGGAAAAGTGCAACCATTTCTTTTACAAAAACTTTGTTGCCAGCTGATAACTCAATTAAGTAACTAAGATCAGTTGTTTTTTGGATATTTTCAGTATTAGCTTCCATATTTATATATTATAATTGTTATTTTTTAAAGTGTAATTAGTTTAATATCCATTCTCTGGATTTTCTACTACTGTAGTAAATAAATAGTTTACGGTGAGATTATAAAGCTCTTCTTCCTCTATTGGCTTTGCAATATAATCAACCATCCCGGATATAAGACATCTTTTTCTTTCTTCTTCTGTAGCATGTGATGTCATGGCGATAATAGGTAAACCCAATTTCAATTTATTCCTGATATATTTCGCGGTCTCATGTCCGTCCATTTCCGGCATTTGAATGTCCATTAAAATAAGGTCGTATTTGTTTAATTTAAGATTTTCAAGGGCTAATTTTCCATTAGCGCATACATCGTAATGAAAACCCCATTTTTTAAGTAAAAACCCTACTAACTTCCTTCCAAGAAGATTATCCTCAACCACTAGTATATTTATCTTCTCTTTTAATTCCTCAGGTATAACTCTATCTGTGATCATAATAATATTTTAAATCAAACATGTAAATTAAGTGAAACAATTTTATAAATCTAAGATACTTTTGTAATTCATTTTTTTTTAAAGCATTCGATAAAACAGTATTTTAAATAGCCCGATTCTTACTTTCGCAATTAGATATGAAAGCTGTTGTATAATTTATATATTGAATAAAAATGATTTAGTTTTAGCTAGGTTAAATACCCAATCACCGAAATTTCTATTTTTTTAACCTCATTATAAGTAATTTTACTTTCAGATATAAACAGTGTGGTTCTTTATTTTGATCAATTAACACAAACCTATTATGAATATTTTAATAATTGAAGACGATAAGCTAACTTTACATTCACTCAAACACGTTATTGAAGGACTTGGGCATAAGGTAGAAGTAGCAGGCAATGCGGAAGAGGCCATGAATAAAGTGGTAGAGGGTAAATTTGACCTTGTTTTTAGTGATATCATGATGCCTGGTATATCAGGATTATCTTTACTTACCATTCTAAGAACAGTCCACTTATGTAAAACGCCTATTGTAGCTATGTCAATATTAAATGATCGTCCAGTCATTGAAGCTGCTTTTGCCGCTGGTGCAAACGATTTTATGGTTAAACCTTTTACGCTTGATGGACTTTCTAAAACCCTCAGTAAATTTGATATAAGTGACGGTACAAAATTAGTTCAGGATTAAAAACATTTCTATAGGCTTTCGGCTATAAAAATGATCCTGTTGCCGAATATCATTTATATTAATCTATGATTACATTAGATTTGAACAACAATCAGTTATTCAAATTAAATAATGAAAATTCTTTTTCTCGCCATTTTATTTTGTGTATCGGTGCTAAGCCAAGCTCAACAACTTTCGTTGGAGGAAGCTGAAACATTGTTTTCAAAAAAAAGATTCTCGGGCGTTTTAAATTATTATCAGACTCAATTAAATAAAGACTCCTTTAATACTAATCTCAATTATAAACTAGGTGTCTGTTATTTAAATTCGAGATCACAAAAAGAAAAATCAATAGGCTACTTTAGGAAAGCACTTGCCAAAAACGATCTTGGCAAACAGAAGCAATCTCATATATACAAATTACTAGGTGATGCCTATTATGTTTTAAGCGATTATGACCAAGCCATACTCCATTATGAAAAATACCGGAGCATGGTGCAAGGCGAATCAATGAGCGACATTTCTAAAGAAATTGAAATGTGTAAAATGGCAAATGATTTAAAAGATTTAAAGGAACTTACCAGTAAGCTTACGGAAAAAAAGAACGGAGGGAAAAATAACAAGCCAAATTTGTATGCATATCAAGAAACTTCTTTATCTCAAAAACAAAATTCTCAAATTAAACTTCAATTAAAAAAAACATCTTCAGCAACCGGAAATATTAGTAAAAACTATTATGAAGATATACAGGATGCAGGACATTATACTTTTAAACGTGATCTAAACAAAATAGATACCTCTGATAGTAAAATGGAAACGACTATAGCAACGTCGGTTGATGGACAAATAATTTTGATTTATAGGGATGATAATGGAAGTGGAAATTTATATTGCAGTTCTTTACATGGTAATGAATGGATGCAACCAGAGCAGTTGAATAAAAACATAATGAATAAAAGTTGGGAAGACAAAGAATTTATTTCATCAAATGGAAATGAACTTTATTTTGTAAGTGATAGAGAAGGCGGTTTTGGAGGAAAAGATATTTATAAATGTTTAAAACTTTCAAATGGCGAATGGGGCAAGGCTACTAATTTGGGATCTAGAATTAATACAAAATATGATGAAGAAGCCCCATATTTATTTCCTGATGGGTTGACTCTATATTTTAGCTCTAACAGAAATCGAAAAAAAGATTTTTTCGATAATTTTTCAAGTATATATTCTGATAGTGCAGGATGGGCAATTCCGGTAAATGTAGGTTATCCAGTTTATAAACCCAGCCAAAGCATTAACAGTGATTCAGGTTCAACCAATGAAAGCAAAGATAATTATATTGCAACATTTATTAATCCACAAAATAAACCTATTACCATTTTGAGTGGAAGCATTACTGATAAAAACGGAAACATTCCATCCTACATTGAAATTACCCTTTCAAATAATGAAACAAGTGAAATAATTGGTGTTTATCATCCATCTGCAAAAACAGCTAATTACGCATTTATCATCCCACCAGGAAAGAATCAAAATATTTCATACGAATCGAAAGGTTTTCTTTTTCATTCAGAAAATATTAATTTGAGTAATGATCCAAATATTTATCAATTAAATAAATTAATAGAACTCCAAGCCATTGAAGAAGGATCAATAATAAAACTAAATAACTTATTTTTTGATGAAGGAAAAACATCCTTGAGTCCAACCTCAGATATTGAACTAAATAATCTCACCACATTGTTCACCCAAAATTCAAACTTAAAGGCTGAAATAGCAGCCTATGTAAATAATAAAAATGATGGTCTTCTTATAAAACAAACAGAAGATAGGTTAAACTCCATTATAAATTATCTTTCAGACAAAGGGATCAATAAAAATAATATTCAAATAAAAATATATAAGAAAAAGAAAAACAAATCTGCTGCCACAGAAGTTAGATCTAAAACTGAAAAATTTGAATTAAAAATATTATCACTAAAATGATTTTCATTTCCTCACAATTAAAAAACATCATATGACAACAATTAAATTTGGTACAGATGGCTGGCGAGCCATAATCGCAAATGAATTTACGGTAGCTAACGTTGCAAGAGTTGCCGAGGCAACCGCACTATGGCTTTTAAAGGACAATAAAACTCCTAAGGTTGTACTCGGACATGACAGCAGGTTTGGAGGTCAATTATTCGCAGAAGCTACCGCTGTAATACTTTGTAATAAAGGGATAAAAGTTTTTTTAGCAAAAGGATTTGTTTCAACGCCAATGGTGTCTCTAGGCACAGTTAAACAGAAGGCTGATTTAGGAATTGTCATTACTGCAAGTCATAATCCTCCCGACTATAATGGCTTTAAATTAAAGGGATCTTATGGTGGTCCATTATTACCAGAGAAAGTAGAAGAAATAGAAAATATGATTCCTGAAAAATCTTCCTGTGATCCAAATAATCTTGATATAAAACAATTTATTGAAAAGGGATTAATTGAATATATTGATCTGGAGACTATGTACTGCAATCATGTTGAAGCTAATTTCAACCTGGATATGATTAGAAAATCAAAACTTAATTTAGCTTACGATGCTATGTATGGTGCCGGACAAAATGTAGTTAGTAGGTTATTACCAAATACAGCTCTTCTGCATTGTGAATACAATCCCTCATTTAAAGGGCAAGCACCTGAACCTATTCACAAAAACCTTCTTGAATTCTCATCGTTAATTAAGAGAGAAAAAAACATTGATTGTGGCCTGGCCACGGATGGTGACGCTGACCGTATTGGATTATATGACAAGGAAGGAAATTTTATTGACTCAAATCATATTATCCTAATACTTATTAAATACCTATATGAACAAAAAGGAATGCGTGGAAAAGTTGTAACTGCTTTTTCCGTTACTCCTAAAGTTGCACGTATGTGCGAACATTTTGGTTTAGAACATCAGGTTACTAAGATCGGGTTCAAACATATTGCAGGAACTATGGTTACAGAAGATGTAATGTTAGGCGGAGAGGAATCCGGTGGAATTGCAATAAACGGACATATACCAGAAAGAGACGGTATATGGATTGGATTAACAATATGGGAATGCATGGCATCATCAGGTAAGTCGTTACAGGATTTGATAAAAGATGTGTACGCAATTGTAGGGCCATTTTCATTCGAACGTTCTGATCTGCATATTAATGAATCATTGAAAAATACGATTATAGAAAATTGTAAACTTAACAATTACAAGAGCTTTGGTGATTATCAGATACAGCGTACAGAAAATTTGGATGGCTATAAATACTTTTTTGCTAATGATGAATGGTTAATGATTAGAGCATCAGGTACAGAACCAGTTTTAAGAAATTATGCTGAGTCAAGCTCGTCAAAAAGAACATTATCAATTTTGAAAGCTGCAGAACAAGCTTTAATGACAGGCAAAGCTATATAAACAATTATTAAAATGATCTAGTGTTAATTCAATAATAAATTATAGATAAAATGGACTTACAAAATTATAACAAACCGTTTATGGAAGCCATTAATCTTTTAATTGAAATTAATAATAGCCGTGAAGCAGCATATAACAGTGTTGCTGACGAAACAACAGGACCAACAATGAAAAGTTTATTTTCCCGACTGGCTGAAACCAGTCGGGATTGTAAACATGAATTAGCAGCTGAGCTGAGAAGGCTTGGAGGAGTAAAAGAAGAATTGCCATTAGTGAAATTTTATTTACCATGGGAAGATCTTAAAACAATGGATGTTAGTAACAATCGTAAGCTTGTTTTTTCCTCCTGTGAGTTATGCGATCGTTTGGCTAGTAAAGCATATGAAGATGCTTTGATGAAAGCCGAAAACGTAACGCTAAGCAATAAAGATTTGCTCAATTATCAATATCACATGATTGTAGAGGATATGCAAAAATTAACAAATCTGAAAAAAGCTTTTATATCTTAAATATTTTAAGTTCATAAAACACTACTCTTTTAGTAACACTATTCTGAAATATAGGGAGGGATAATGATCTAAATTCATCTTTAATTTCAAAATATTTACAAAATATTACACCATCTTATATTCACGATAAAGCAAAAAAATTGGGATGCCTTCATAGACTTCCCAATTTCATGTTTGTAAATAATTAGATTTTTAAAAAAATAGATTTAAAATCTCATAAGTCTTACTGGGCTTATTCAAATAATATATTTTTGTTTAATTCTTCTATTCAGAACGGTACTAACTTAGTCTGCATTACGAGGCATTCCTAATTCTTTAAAGTGATACATAGTTCTTTAAAAAGTCAGTCAACCTTACGGGG
>JANPOX010000507.1:0-1952 GCA_031428235.1 Bacteroidia bacterium
CTAAACTGATAATCTACTCCGGTTACTTGTGAAAGTAATGTATCAGGGGCATCTAATATTTTTGCATTTTTTGGTGGGGTAGGTGTAACGGGAGAATTTCCTTTTAAATATTCTAACATTACCGTATGCAAAGTAGATGTCGTGTTTTGTGGTTCTAATACCCCTTTCATTCTGCAAAGCATATCGGAAGGATCGCCATCACGTTCACAAGCAAGAATACTATATAATTTATCAGATTCGATTTCTTTTCCTTTGATGGTTAGGTTTTTGATTCTTTTACCCATTTCAGCAAACGCATTAAAACTCACTTCCATGCCTTTAAATTTAATTACCCACCCACCCAGTCGTTTTGAAGCGTCTTTTGCAAATACGTTATTAAGTTCTCTTTCCATCCATTCTCTCAACTGTTTTCCGCTCGCTTTAGCTGTTCTTATCGTACTATCAACAGGTAACATATCAAAAATAAATCCGTTGGTGATTGGAATATTTCCTGTATGGTCGGGTGTGCTACGCGGGGGGCAAAAACGGAATCCATTTGATAATACAATATCTATTTCAGGAAATTTCCAGTTTAATGCATTTAAGATTAGCGTATCAATTGGGTTTTCTACTACAAAATATCTGTACAATGGAATAGTACTATAACCAACTACTTGATTAATGTGTTCTGTAAACGTTGCTTCGCTTTCATCTAATAATTTTTGGATATTTTTATTTGGTTTCAATTTTGAAGCGGTTACTTCTAATAATTCGTAAGTATCTTTACTAACTTTTCCGTTTTCAATGGTTAAATCTAATTTTCCAATAAATGAACCAAATGCACCCGGCTCTACAACTTTAGAATATTTACATACTATTGGATTGCGAACTCTTTCGTGGGTATCGCCCCCTAAAATATAATTTACTCCCTCACACTCGGGCATATTAGCTAATGAAAGCTGTTGCGACAAACCGAGATGTGAAAGGATCATGATAAAACTGCACTGTTCTTGATTCTTTAGAACATCTACATAATGAGCTAAATTTTCTTCCGGTTTTGTATAGATAATTCCTTTACTGTAATTCGGACTTTGGCGAACAGGCACTAAAGGATCTGTATATCCTAAAAAACCGATTTTTGCACCTGCTACATTCCAGATATAGTAGGGTTGGAATATGAGTTCACCTTTTTTTCCTTCACCCAAATCGTGATACATATTGGCGCATATCTTAGGTGCGTTTAAAGCTCCCATTAATGTTTGCATGTTTTTCTTTCCGTATATAACTTCCCAATTACCGGGCAGGTATAGATCATAGTTCAGGGCATTTAAAATAGGGACAAATGCTTTACCTGTTGTTTTAACACTTAACTCACTTCCCTGAAACATATCGCCTGTATCAATAACAAACGTGTTTGGATTCTTTCTTTTTAAATTATTGAGCATAGTAGCCATATTAGCATAACCACCTGTTTTTCTAAAAACTGCTTTATTGTTTTCCCAAAACAATTCATCGTGTGGATAAATTTGACAATGAACATCAGTGGTTTGTAAAATGCTTATGGTTGTTGGTTTATCAGTTACGGGATTGTTTTCTTCCTCTGTATTTTTTACAATATTAGTAATAGCTGATAATGGTGAAACTACGGCAGCACTGATGGTAAATAATCCCAATGATTTTATAAAATCTCTTCTTTTATTATTTTCCATTTTCAATAGTTTTAGGTTATGATCACTGCTTAAAATTAGTTTGTATAAAAATAATTAAAGTTCTAATAGTAAGATTGTTTAGTTTTATTAATTGTTGAACTCAATATTAGTCAGATGTTGTATCTGTTTTGACTAAATGTTTTACTCTTCCTTCGAAAAATAAGTTGTGAATATATGCAACACCAATACCAAACAAGACTGTGCCAATTCCTATAACTGCATTATAGTAAACAGGAGCCATAAGTGCAATACGAATAAAAATAG
>JANPOX010000508.1:0-14829 GCA_031428235.1 Bacteroidia bacterium
TATTTCGATACCATTGTAGTGGAGTGTGATGCCGCAAAAGTGATGGCAGCAGCAGTAGCCAAAGAAATTAATTTCCGATTGGTTGATGCAAAACATGTGGCGCTCTCTTTAGATCAAACTGTTGAGCAATCAGATTTGAATGATATTGTTTCTGCTTTCACAAACACAACTAAAGATGTTACTTACAAAGCTTCCTCGTTAATTTCTTCTTCTTCTTTAAAACGTACTTCAGAGTATTTAACGCATCCAACTTTCAATTCCTTTCACAGTGAAAGTGAAATGATGCGTTACATTAAGCGTTTAGAAAATAAAGATTTGTCGTTAGTTCATTCCATGATTGCTTTGGGATCTTGTACCATGAAATTAAATGCAGCTTCTGAATTATTGCCAATCACATGGCCTGAGTTTGCAAGTATTCATCCGTTTGTACCTATAAATCAGGCAGAGGGATATGCTGAATTGATTGAACAATTAAATAAAGATCTTTCTGAAATTACAGGCTTCGCTCGTATGAGCTTTCAGCCAAATTCTGGTGCACAGGGCGAGTACGCAGGTTTAATGGTGATCAGGGCTTATCATATTGCCAACGGTCATGCTCACCGAAATGTGGCATTAATTCCATCTTCCGCACATGGTACAAATCCTGCTTCTGCAGCTATGGCTGGTATGACCATTATCGTAACCAAGTGTGATGAAAAAGGTAATATTGATTTGGTAGATCTTCGCGCTAAGGCAGAACAACATAAAGATAATTTATCCTGCTTAATGGTAACTTATCCTTCTACTCATGGGGTGTATGAAGAATCCATTACAGAGATCACCAAAATGATTCACGATAACGGTGGTTTGGTTTACATGGATGGTGCCAATATGAATGCACAGGTTGGTTTAACCTCTCCCGGAAATATTGGGGCCGATGTATGCCATTTGAATTTACACAAAACGTTTGCTATTCCTCACGGTGGTGGTGGTCCGGGAATGGGGCCAATTGGTGTGGTAGAAAAATTAGTACCGTTCCTTCCTTCTCATACTATTATAAATACCAGTGGAGACAAAGGGATTACTGCTGTATCGGCCGCGCCATATGGTAGTGCCTTAATTTTATTAATTTCCTATGGCTATATTAAAATGTTGGGTGCTGAAGGGTTAAAGCAGGCTACGGAAATGGCTATTTTAAATGCCAACTACATGAAAGAAATTTTATCAGGTAGCTACAAAATTTTATATACCGGTAAGAACGGACGTTGCGCCCATGAGATGATTTTAGATTGTAATGATTTTAAAATGGCTTCTGGTGTTGAGGTGGCAGATATTGCCAAGCGTTTAATGGATTATGGTTTCCATGCGCCTACAGTAGCATTCCCTGTAGTTAATACTTTAATGGTGGAACCAACCGAATCTGAATCTAAAGCTGAGTTGGATCGTTTTTGTGAGGCAATGATTTCTATTCGTAAAGAGATCAAAGAAATTGAGAATGGAAAATTTGATAAAACAAACAACGTTGTCAAGAATGCTCCACACACTTGTAAATTAGTTGTAGCAGATAACTGGGAAAAACCATACACCCGCCAAAAAGCTGCCTACCCATTAACGTGGGTGCGTGATAATAAATTTTGGCCAAGTGTGGCTAAAGTTGATAGTGCATTCGGTGACAGAAACTTAGTGTGTTCCTGTGTACCTATTGAGGCTTACATGGAAGATGCCGTAAACGTTTAATGATTATATAAGCCTATAAATTAAAGTCCTTCGTTCAGAGCGAAGGACTTTTTTATTATATTTAATAATTCTCAATTTTTTAGCTTTTGAAATGTAAAAACATATTTCTCTTTTTAGTCCTTTTAGGCATATTACAAAAGGTGTATTGTCAGGATCGAAAGATCGACAGTATCTTAAAACATGCCCGGAATCATAAAGCTGATGATGTTAGAGCCTTAGATTATTTAAGGGTCAGTGATTCTTATTTTTCTATGGGAATGATTGATTCGGGATATTTGTACACAAAAAAAAGTTATGTTATTGCAAAAAAAAACAAATCGTCGGAGGGCCTGGCACCCGTTTATAATAACATTGGTAAGTTTTTTAATTATCAGGGTCAGCAGGATTCGTCTATATTTTATTTTACCAAAGCTAAAGATCACTATGCGCTATTGCACGATTCGGTGCTGGTAGCCGGCATGTTAAATAACATTGGTGTGGTATATAAATCACACGGTAATATTCCCAAAACATTGGCTTATTATTTTCAATCATTAAAAATTAAAGAACGGATGCATGATACAATTGGTATTGCAAATTCATATTCCAATATCGGCAATTTGTATAGTGATACTGATGATACCATAAACGAGATCAAGTACCTTAAAAAAGCGCTGGCTTTGAGGATTTTAATTAATGATGTATCTGGTATAGGAATTTCAAATATGTCTATAGGTTTATATTACCAAAACCTTGATCAACTGGATAAAGCTTTGCCATACATAAAAAAAGGGTTGAAAATAAGTGAAATGATCAAAGATGAAGAAGCTATCGCAATTGGATCTTATAATCTTGCCAACATATATTATAAACAGAATAAATTAGATGAATGCGTGGCCCTGTATGAAAAGGCTTTGGAAATTTCTCGAAAAAACAATATTAAGGAAGGAGTTGCAACATGTCTCGAGGTATTGGGAGAGATTAGTTTTAAAAAAAAGGATCCAAACAAAGCAATTCGCTTGCTGGAGGAGTCGTATTCACTAGCAGTGGAGCTTGATATTAAAGAATTGATAAGTAGTATTTCCGGAAAGTTATATGAAATTTATGAAGCCACGGGTAATTATAAGAAAGCATTCACTTACCATAAAATTCATACATCAGTAAAAGATAGTTTGTTTAATAAGGAAAATATAAGGAAGCTTACCAGTGAAGGAATCAAGTATGAACACGAAAAAGAAAAAATTATTTTAGAGAAAGAGCAGGAAAAAAAGGAAGCAAGTGCTAAGTCGGAATCTTTTAAAAAAGATTTAATATTGTATGCTTCCATTTTATTTTTAATGGTAGTTTCTGTTTTTAGCTTTATCATTTTCAAACGACTAAAAGAAAACCGCAAACAAAAAGATATTATTGAACATCAGCGTAATGAAATGATCGATTCAATTAATTATGCCAAGCGCATTCAGTTTGCTTTACTGGCCCACCAGGACCTTTTAAATACCAATCTTCCTGAGCATTTTGTTTTTTTTAAACCAAAAGATATTGTAAGTGGCGATTTTTATTGGGCTACTAAAAAAAATAATTATTTTTATTTAGCGGTTTGTGATTGCACTGGTCATGGTGTGCCGGGGGCGTTTATGAGTTTACTCAATATTAGTTTTCTGAATGAAGCCATTAATGAAAAAAACATTCTTGAACCAAATGAAGTTTTAAATCATGTACGCATGAGGTTGATTGAAAACATGGATGGTAAGCAGGACGGTATGGACGCGATACTGCTTAGGTATAAATGTCCACAACCTGGGGAGTTAATAACAGAAATAGTATATGCCGCGGCCAATAATACCCCCATTTTAATTCGGGATTCTTCTGTTATTTCATGCACTAAAGATAAAATGCCTGTAGGGAAGGGAGAAACTAATTATTCATTTACCCGCCAAACACTTACATTGCAAAAAGGAGATAGCTTGTTTTTATACACGGATGGTTTTGCCGATCAATTTGGCGGCCCTAAAGGAAAGAAGTTTAAGTATAAGCAACTGAACGATTTATTGCTTACCAATACAAACCTTACTTCAAAGGAACAAAACGCAAATCTTAATACCGTCATGGAACAATGGCAGGGAAATCTTGAACAGGTGGATGATGTTTGTGTTATAGGAATAAAAATTTAATTCTATTTGGCTTTTTGGTTTTTAACAAATCCACTTCTGTTTTTTATAAACAGAATATGCGGACATCTTTTTAAAATTGTGAAAATTATTCCCTTTTTATTTGGTTACTTTGTAATATGTCTTTGTTCATTTCCTCTCTAAATTCCGGAAGTAATGGTAATTGTTATTATGTAGGTAATAATAACGAAGCTGTTTTGGTTGATGTTGGTATTTCCTGTAAAGAAGTTGAGAAAAGAATGCTGCGTTCCAATTTATCAATAGATAGAGTAAAAGCCATTTTTATTTCCCATGAACACAGCGATCATATTAAAGGCGTTCAGGTATTATCAAAAAAATATAAGTTACCTGTTTATATTACACCAACAACTTTGAATAATTCCCACTTAGTATTGGATTCTGTTTTAGTAAATACCTTTAATGGATATGAAACGATAAGCATTGGCGAACTTTCAATTATTCCTTTTCCTAAACGACATGACGCCTCAGATCCGTTTAGTTTTATTGTAGAAGGAAACGATACGAAGATCGGTGTATTAACAGATATCGGATCTGCCTGCCCACATGTAATTGAAAATTTTAAACAATGTCATGCAGCCTTTTTGGAAGCAAATTATGATGATGGTCTTTTAGAAAGTGGGTATTATCCCTATTATTTAAAACAACGTATTAAAAGTGATCACGGACATTTATCCAACAAGCAGGCGCTTGAATTGTTTGTGAATCATAAAGCTGAGTTCATGAGTCTGGTTATTTTATCACATCTCTCAAAAGATAATAATTGCCCGATACTGGTGAATGAATTGTTTTCAAAACATGCACTTCAAACTAAAGTTGTAGTTGCATCACGCCTTCAAGAAACAGAGGTGTTTCATGTGAAGAATTCCGGAACCATTGAAAACATGATAGAGCTGCAACCAGCCTTGTAAACTTCTTTATTTTAAATAGCTTGCCTTAGTTAAAACGCATGATAAAGCGGACCTATTTTTTATATAAAAATTCTTTTACAGGACTTTCTAAAGAATCCTGGATACTATCATTCATTATGCTCATTAACAGGAGTGGAACAATGGTGTTGCCATTCCTGACTTTATATTTAACAGGGAAAGAACTGCATCGTACCTTAAGCGAAGCGGGATTTGTGATGGCTTTATTTGGGTTAGGCTCGGTAATTGGAGCCTATTTCGGAGGAAAATTTTCAGATAAGATCGGTTTTTATAAAGTACAGTTAATTACTTTGTTTGGTGGCGCTTTGATGTTTATCATTTTAGGCCAGTTAAAATCATATTCCCTCATCTGTATATGTACATTTTTTTTAAGTATGGTAAATGAAGCGTTCCGGCCAGCTAATTCATCAGCCATAGCATTCTATAGTACCCCTGAAAACCGCACTCGTTCTTATTCCCTTAATCGATTGGCTATCAATTTAGGTTGGGCCGTTGGCGTTTCAATGGGTGGTTTGATTGCGGCTTACAATTACGAATTATTATTTTGGGTAGATGGCTTTACAAATATACTGGCAGTTTTATTGTTGTTCTATTTTTTAAAACCAAAAGTTCAACTAATAAAAAAAGAAATAATAACTGAAGTAGTGCCTGAAGTGATGTCTGCTTACAAAGACAAAACGTATTTGCGGTTCTTAATCTTAATGGTTTTATTTTCATCCTGTTTTGCACAATTGTTTACCACCATCCCAAAATATTTTAGAGATGATTTGTTGTTGAATGAAAAATATATTGGGTTGATCATGGCGGTGAATGGCATTATCATTGTAGCGTTAGAAATGGTATTGGTTTATATACTCGAAAAGAAAAACCGGACAACTCAATACATTGTCATTGGCCTCGTGTTTTGCGCGCTTTCTTATTTATCCTTATTGATTCCTGGAAACGCAAAATTTATTTCCTTACTAATGATCCTGTTTATTTCTATGGGTGAGATTATGGCCATGCCATTTATGAATACGTTTTGGATTAAACGAACAAATGATAAAAACAGGGGACAGTATGCTGCGTTGTATACCATCTCATGGGGAGTTGGAAATACTCTTGGGCCTTTTTTATGTTCAGCATTGGTGGATGCAACTTCATTTCAACTTGCTTTTATAGTGTTAGGATTTATTTTATTAATTTCCGCTTTTGGTTTCTATAAATTAGGTTCAAAAACCCAAAGAGGATAATCCTCTCATCATTGTTTTTTGATTTGTATAGTAGGGATTAAATTATAGATCATTAAAAAACTAAGAGAATGCCTGAAGAATACGTGATACTGGTAGATGAGAACGACAATGAAATTGGCGTGATGGAAAAAATGCAAGCGCATGAAGAAGGGTTACTACACCGGGCTTTCTCCATTTTTATATTTAATGAAAAAGAAGAGTTGTTGTTACAACAAAGGGCATTATCCAAATACCACAGTGGCGGCTTATGGACGAATACCTGTTGTTCCCATCCCCGTCCCAATGAAACCATCAAAGACGCAGCACATAGAAGGTTGTTCGAAGAAATGGGAATAAGTTGCGAGTTAAATATTAAAACCAATTTTATTTATAAAACCCCGTTTGAGAATGGTTTAACCGAACATGAACTGGATTATGTTTTAATCGGAACAACCAATCAAAAACCTATGATCAATAAAGAGGAAGTTGAGAGTTATCAATGGAAATCTATGAATGATATTAAAAAGGAATTGATGAGTGAAACTGATAAATATACTTCCTGGTTTAAAATTGCGATGGAGAAAGTGTTTTAATTCCTTGCTTTGGAATATTTAATATTTCTTTAAAAATTCGCTCTTGTAAGTTTTAAATAAAAATTTAACATAATATTTTTCAACCCACTGTTTATCAGTAAATTAATAATTTTCATATTTCAGATAAATCCTTATTTTTGCACCCTTTAATTTATATAACATATGAACGATTTAGTAATTTACATGATCCCCTTATTGGGAGTTTTAGGTTTAGTGGTAATGGCAATCAAATCTGCCTGGGTTAGCAAGCAGGATGCGGGTGATAAGAACATGCAGGAACTGGCTGGTTATATAGCTGATGGTGCCATGGCTTTCTTAAAAGCAGAATGGAAAGTGTTAAGCATTTTCGTGGTTTTTGCAGCCGCTTTATTAGCTTACTCAGGAACAATACATGAAGTTAACGGTAAAGAGATCCACTCAAGCTGGATCATCGCAATTGCATTTATTATAGGTGCAGTATTTTCTGCAACAGCAGGCTACATTGGTATGAAAGTAGCTACAAAAGCAAACGTTCGTACAACACAGGCTGCCCGCACAAGTTTAAAACAAGCATTAAAAGTATCTTTCACTGGTGGTACTGTTATGGGCTTAGGTGTTGCAGGTTTAGCAATTTTAGGTTTAGGTGGTTTATTTATAGTATTGTTAAAGGTGTTTAATGTAATGGGTGATGATGGCTTAAATGCTGATCACATGAAAACAGCGATCGAGGTACTAACAGGTTTCTCTTTAGGAGCTGAATCAATTGCATTATTTGCCCGAGTGGGTGGTGGTATTTATACTAAAGCGGCCGATGTAGGTGCTGATCTTGTTGGTAAAGTTGAAGCAGGTATTCCTGAAGATGACGTTCGTAACCCTGCAACCATTGCCGATAACGTTGGTGATAACGTAGGTGACGTTGCCGGTATGGGTGCTGATTTATTTGGTTCTTATGTAGCAACTGTTTTAGCTACAATGGTTTTAGGCCAGGAAATTGACGCATCTGCTGATCATTTTGGCGGCATGTCTCCTATTTTATTACCAATGGTAATATGTGGTTTAGGTATTTTATTCTCTATCGTAGGTACTTGGTTTGTAAGAATTAAAGATGATAATTCAAATGTTCAGAATGCATTGAATCTAGGTAACTGGGCTTCTATGTTAATTACAGTTATAGCATCTTATTTTATTGTTATGTACATGTTGCCTTGCAACTTAAGCTTACGCGGATATGAGTTCACTAACTTAAATGTATTCTATGCAATTGTTGTTGGTACAGTGGTTGGTGCAGTCATGAGTATTGTAACAGAATATTACACTGCCATGGGTAAAGCTCCGGTAATGTCTATTATTCAACAATCTTCTACAGGTCATGCAACTAATATTATTGGTGGTTTAGCAGTTGGTATGAAATCAACTGTTATTCCTATTTTAACTTTAGCGGCTGGTATCATGGCTTCTTATTATTTTGCAGGTTTATACGGTGTGGCTATTGCAGCTGCAGGTATGATGGCAACAACGGCTATGCAATTAGCAATTGATGCTTTTGGTCCAATCGCAGATAACGCAGGTGGTATTGCTGAGATGAGTCAGTTACCTCCTGAAGTTCGTGAGCGTACTGATAATTTAGATGCGGTAGGTAATACAACAGCAGCTACAGGAAAAGGTTTTGCCATCGCTTCAGCAGCATTAACATCTTTAGCATTATTTGCAGCCTTCGTAGGTATTGCAGGAATTGATGCTATTGATATTTACAAAGCGCCTGTATTAGCAGGTTTATTTGTAGGTGGAATGATTCCTTTCATTTTCTCTGCACTATGTATCCAGGCTGTTGGTAAAGCAGCAATGGATATGGTACAGGAAGTGCGTCGCCAGTTTCGTGAAATTCCGGGAATTATGGAATACAAGGCAAAGCCTGAATACGATAAATGTGTCGCTATTTCTACAAAAGCATCTATCCGTGAAATGATGATGCCTGGTGCAATTGCTTTAATTACTCCTTTAATTGTTGGGTTTGTATTCGGACCAGAAGTATTAGGAGGTTTATTAGCAGGTGTTACTGTATCGGGTGTGTTAATGGGTATTTTCCAGTCTAACGCAGGTGGTGCATGGGATAACGCTAAAAAATCTTTTGAGAAAGGTGTTTTAATTAATGGTGAGATGTTCTATAAAAAATCTGAACCACACAAAGCATCTGTAACAGGTGATACAGTGGGAGATCCCTTCAAAGATACATCAGGTCCATCTATGAATATCTTAATTAAATTAATGTCTATTGTTTCATTAGTTATTGCACCTTATATCGCCGTAGTAGGTGGAGAAGATGCAGCATGTTGTTCAGGCATGGTTACAGAAGAAGTGATCAAATGTAACATCAATGGTCAGGAATATACTTGTTCAAGCAAAGAACAGTGCGACAGCATTATGAATGCCAATAAAAAAGATGTTGCTGAATTAAAAGGAATGTATGAGGTAGATGGTTCTCACTCTTCAGTTGATTTCAGCATCAAGCATATTGTAACTTATACTAAGGGATCTGCTTCTATTGATAGCGGTTGGGTGAATTTACAAAATGAGGGAACTAAAATTTATATTCAAATTGCTTCTAAAACTTTAAACACTCAAAGTGAAATGCGTGACGACCATATTAAAGGCGCTGACTTTTTTGATGCGGCTAAATTTGCTCACATTATTTTTGAAGCTTCTGAAGTGGTAAAAGATTCTACAAATATGGAATATGGTTTTTTAGCAAAAGGTAAATTAACCATTAAAGGCATTACGAAAGAGTGCAATATCCCATTCAACTTTGTAGGAGTTGAAATGAAAGACATGGGAGAGCACGGTAAATACAATGTAGGTGGTTTTGAAGGAAAAGCAGTGATCGATCGCACTCAGTTCGAAATTGGTAAAGCAGGTGGATTAGGTGAAAACGTAACCATTAGCCTTAACCTTGAAGTGATGCAGGAGGTTAAATAATTCTGTCAGACTGAGCAGCCTGTCCGCCCACTGGCGGAGAGTCGAAGCCTATTTCAAAATATAAAAAATCCTGTTTACGAAAGTAGACAGGTCTTTTTTTTATATTGATAATTTGTATATTTATTAAACGAACTTCGACTTTTAATTATTTATTATTTGTTTAATTATAACTCTTAGCGGCATTTGAAACATTATAGCCCACCAAACATCTCGCAATAGTTCTATAAATAACATTAAAAAATTGGTAATGAAGACAACACCTGAACACGATGAAAAAATAGCAAAATTGGCATTTGCATCTGTCTATCCTCACTATATTAAAAAAGTGGAGAGTAAAGGCCGAACAAAAAAAGAATTACTTCAGGTTATAGAATGGTTCACAGGCTTTGATGAGAAAAAACTGCAGGAACTTATTAATGAAAAAGTCACATTAAAATATTTTTTGACAGAGCCAAATTAAATCCAAATGCTCAACTTATTACGGGTGTTATTTGCGGTTATCGTGTCGAAGAAATTGAAAATCCCTTGACACAAAAGGCAAGATATTTAGATAAATTAATCGACGAATTAGCAAAGGGTAAACCGATGGAAAAGATTTTAAGAAAAATTTAATACAATGGAAGTTGACAAAGGTTCCAAAGAAACATATCTATATGGAAATATTTATAGAAACAGATCGTTTGATTTTACGGGAAATTGTACCTGCGGATCGTAATGGGCTATTTGCTATCGACTCAGACCCCGAGGTAAATACTTATTTAGGTAGAAAGCCCGTTGAAAATATAGAGCAAATTGATGACATCATTACTTTTATTAGAAAACAGTATGTTGAAAATGGCATTGGACGTTGGGCTATGATAGAAAAAAATACAAATAACTTTGTTGGTTGGTGCGGATTAAAACTTGTAAAGGAATTAACAAACAATCATATTAACTATTATGATCTGGGTTATAGATTAAATAAAAGTTACTGGGGTAAAGGTTTTGGAACAGAGGCAGCCATGGCTACGTTAGATTATGGTTTCATTACTATGAAACTTAAAGACATATATGCAATTGCCGATTCTCAAAATATCGCTTCAATAAACATTATACAAAAAGTGGGTTTAAAATACATAAACACCTTCAAATTAGACAACACAGACCATGATTGGTTTGAAATACATAGAAGCAATATTTCACCAATGGCACCCAAGCCAACAAGGTCTAGTCCTGATTAGGTTTACCTCTACCATTCTCGCAAAATAGTAATGTGAGAATCATGTAACATATGGCCAATATTGCATAATGCTTTTCTCTTTTAAGGTAAACATCTTTACGACTACTCAGAGTTAAGCGCGTTTTCTAAATACAAATAGCAAAAAAGAATTTATAAATTAAATAATCCAACAATAAACAAAATGAATTATATCGAAACCAACAATGATGCGACGGGCACACCAGTAAGAATTTATTACAACGATTACGGCACAGGAAAACCCGTGATCCTCATTCATGGTTGGCCATTGAGCAACGAAATGTGGGAATATCAAATTAGCGATTTAGTAAATAGCGGACATCGTGTTATTGCCTATGATAGAAGAGGTTTCGGTAAATCATCCAAACCCTGGGACGGGTATAATTATGATACAATGACGGATGATTTATCAGCACTTATTGATGAACTCAAACTAGAAGACATCACACTTATCGGTTTTTCAATGGGCGGTGGCGAAGCGGTTCGCTATTTCAGTCGTCATGGCGGAAAAGGTGTTACAAAAGTTGTTTTAATTGCTTCAGTAACACCATTCAGACTAAAAACAGATACTAATCCTGATGGAGTACCGCAAGAAAAATTTGATAAAACTATCGAAAAAATAAAACAAGACCGCATTGGTTTTATAGATGATTTCGGAAAAATATTCTTTGGTGTAGTTGAAACGAATAAACCGGTAAGCACACCTTTGTTAGAGTATTATCGAATGTTATGCTCGTTTGCATCTCCGCGAGCTATGCAAGAATGTGCCAAAGCGTTTACAACAACCGATTTCCGTAATGAAATGCACACTGTAAATGTTCCCACTTTAATAATCCATGGCGATGAAGACAATACGGTTCCAATCGAACTCACCTCAAAACAATCGGCCAAACTTATTCCAAATAACACGCTACTTATTTATGAGGGTGCCCCACATGGTTTGTTCTATACCGACAAAGAAAAATTAAACGCTGATATTATTGAATTTATTACAAATGGAATAATAGGAGTTAAAAAATTAAATAAGCAGCTAACCGAATATGGTGAATCGGAATAACAAGAGTAAATAATTCCGTTCCGAACGGGGCTATTTTTCAAAGATATTTCTCCCACTCAGGTGATTTTTTACCAACAAAGTGTAGCAACCTTTTAGTATTGTTAATCACTATTAGGGTTGATAGTTTTATAAATTAACCGAATTCGGCTTTTTTAATATTAGCCAACTTGTTTTGACCAAACGGATAAATAATTTACGATTCATCCTTTGTTGTGCGCACCAGACTGATCCCGGCTATAAAAAACAGGAGGCCAAGTATGCTGTAAATAACAATCGCTTTAATATCTTTTGTACCACCAGAGGTATTAACAAATAACACTGCAACATAAATTAGCCCTGCTATTCCAAGAATAGTAAGTATGGCTCCGAAAATTCTCTTAAGATTCATAATAATTTTATAATGTTATTTATTTTATCGAATAGCGTTGAACTATTTCCAATGCTAATATTCAAATACAAAAGTAAATTGCTTGCTTTCAAGAAAATTGCAGAACCTTTGAAATAACTTGCATTATTCACGTATCTTCTTTTTAAGCTGGCTTTACGAATTCAATTGATGCATTGTTGGTTTAGAGACATTCTTTTTCGGTGCCTCATATGGTTTACCCTCATTCATACAATTTTTTGTATTATCCATCTCTAATCCTTTTATGGCATATAAACTCAGCAGATTGGCCATCCTATTTTGTGGGATTAATATAATTATAATGAAGTGTTTTGTAAAAAAAATGCTTTCAATGAACCCATCTTTGCAAAGATTTTACATTTTAATAATATATATATTATTAGTTGTATTTAATTAATGCAAAAATCAAAATTTATTTTTAAAGTACAGATTACCTTTCTAAACGATTCTATAAGAAATAAACAATACTAATAAAAATGAAATTTAATTTAGAAAAAAAAGCAACCTTATTCTTTTCTCTTGTAGCTGTTGCATTGATAATCGTATTAGTCATTTTTTATTCCAGTAATCAAAGTATAAAAACCACATCGGATTCGGTGGAACATACCCAGGAAGTACTTCAAAAAAGTAATAAAATTCTTTTGGATGTTCTTAATATAGAAAGCGGTTCAAGAGGATATGTTTTAACCGGAAATGAAATGTTTTTGGTTCCATTCAATGAAGCTGTTGAAACAATAAATAGCGATTTAGATGAATTAACAAGGCTCACTGCCGATAACCCTAAACAGCAACAAAGGGTTGATATATTGAAAATAGCCGTGTTGAAGAAAGTAGTTTTTGTAAAAGAAACCATTGAACTAAAGAAGCATCATGAATCCGAGGAAGCGGAAAAAATGATTTCTGATGGACAAGGTAGAATTATTACCGAGAAAATCAGGAGTTTAATTAATGATATTAATCAGGAAGAATTTCGTTTACTTAAACAAAGAAAGAGTGAAAACGAAAAAAATAATAGAAATTCTGAATCAACATTTTTATTGCTTATTGTTATAATTTTTGTAGTCCTTGCTACTATAATTGTGATTTTAAAAAATCAGAAAATAAAGGATAAAATTGCAGAAAAAGAAAAAATAGCTGCAGAATTAATAAGGGCAAAAACCGAACTGGGTCTTCAGGATGAAAAGAATGAAATAAAGGCTTTGCAATATGCCCGGAGTCTGATTGAAGCTAGTTTAGATCCTTTGGTTACAATTAGCGCTGAAGGGAAGATTACCGATGTGAACGACGCTTCTGTAAAAGTAACAGGTGTTCCACGGGAAAAATTGATAGGAACTGAATTTTCAAAATATTTTACTGAGCCGGAAAAAGCGCAGGATGGTTACCATCAGGTTTTTGAAAAAGGTTTTGTTTCAGATTACCCACTAACGATAAAGCATACAAGCGGAAAATTAATAGATGTTTTATACAACGCTTCCGTATATAAGGATGATAAAGGCAATGTGCTTGGTGTTTTTGCCGCTGCTCGTGATGTTACCAAGCAAAAACAAGCTTCTCAATATGCCCGAAGTTTGATAGAAGCCAGTTTAGACCCCCTGGTTACAATTAGTGCAGAAGGCAGGATTACAGACGTGAACGATGCCTCTGTAAAAGTAACTGGAGTTTCTAGGGAAGAATTGATTGGAACTGAATTTTCAAATTATTTTACCGAACCGGAAAAGGCACAGGATGGTTACCGTCAGGTTTTTGAGAAAGGTTTTGTTTCAGACTACCCTTTAACGATAAAACATACCAACGGAAAATTAACAGATGTATTATACAACGCCTCTGTTTTTAAAGATAGTAAAGGAAAAATTCTTGGTGTTTTTGCAGCAGCGCGGGATGTAACGGAACAAAAACAGGCTTCTCAATATGCCCGGAGTTTGATTGAAGCCAGTTTAGATCCACTGGTTACAATTAGTGCAGAAGGCAAAATTACAGACGTGAACGATGCCTCTGTAAAAGTAACAGGAGTTTCTAGGGAAGAATTGATTGGAACTGAATTTTCAAATTATTTTACCGAACCGGAAAAGGCACAGGATGGTTACCGTCAGGTTTTTGAGAAAGGTTTTGTTTCAGATTACCCTTTAACAATAAGACATACCAACGGAAAATTAACGGATGTATTATACAATGCTTCGGTATATAAAGATAATAAAGGGAATATTCTGGGAGTTTTTGCCGCAGCTAGAGATGTAACTGAACAGAAACAGGCAATTGAATTAATGATTACTAACAAAGAACTTGTTTCTCAAAACGAGGAAAAAGAAAAACGTGCAGGTGAATTAATCTTGGCGAACAGCGAGCTTAAAAAAGCTGAAGATGATATTCGCAAACTCAATGAAGAATTGGAGCAAAAGGTAATAGAACGAACTGAACAATTTCAATCTGTTAACAAAGAACTGGAAGCATTTGCTTATTCAATTTCACATGATTTGCGCGCACCTCTAAGGGCTATAAACGGCTTTGCCAGAATTTTGCAGGAAGATTACCTTGAAAAATTAGATGCGGATGGAATGGCCTCTCT
>JANPOX010000509.1:0-15615 GCA_031428235.1 Bacteroidia bacterium
GCCGGTTCGAGTCCGGCGCTGGGTACTAAGCCGGAAAAACCCCTGATAAAGCCTTATTTATCAGGGGTTTTTGGTTCGATAAAAGATCTTCAAAATATAAAACAGTTTATTTTCAATTAGTTACTTGTTCGAGTTCTGTAGGGTTTTGATTCTAAAACAGTATCTTTCTTGCTCCAATAAATTAATTGATATTAAATTTTAGTCAGTAAAAATGAGTAAACACAACGGTAAAAATAATTTGAAATGTATAATAGTTTTTACTTTACTGAGCAATTTGCTTTTTGGGCAAAAGTATCAAGGCGAGCTTTCTGAAGTTGAGTATAATATTCCCGTAAAAAAATTAGACCATTTATATCAAATCATTGAAACTAAAAACAAGTTTCTGGATTTTATGCATATATAAAAAGGTGATGTAGTTGCTGAAATTGGCTCAGAAGACGCTGTATTTATTGGAACGATAGCAACTTTATATGACAGTGTTACATTTTACGCTCAGGATATTAATCCAAAAGTGCTATCAGAAAAAAACTTTAACAAGACCATTAAATCCTACTATAAATATAGAAAGACCCCTGAAACTAATTCTTATAAAATAGTTATCGGGACAGAAAATGAATCAAAACTTCCGAACAACACGTTTGACAAAGTATTTCTTATGACAGCTCTTCATGATTTTGACAAGAAAAATGAAATGCTTTCTGATATATATAAGAAACTAAAGCCTAACGGGCAACTCATTATTGAAGATGGTTTTTCGTATTCAAATGATACTCTCACTTGCAGAGAATTTGGATGCCATAAATATATGATCATGGATACTTTAGTGAAAATGTGTGAAATGAATAATTTATATTTAACTAAAATGAGAAACCCTAATTTTCATGCATCACATTATGCAAATGTATTGGTGTTTGAAAAAAGCAAAATCAAATCAGAGAAATTTTTTAAAAAGAATTGGCATTAAAATATCTTCGAAATTCATTGAATCAATCAGCAATAAATATACTTAAAGCTAATGTTAGTTTTTATCCAAATTTATATCAAACACATTATTGGTTAGGTGTGGCATATCAAGAAAATAAGCAGTATGATTTAGCTTTAAAATATTTAAAAATATCGATTTCAATTAATCCAAATAACAACATTGCGTTGAATAGAATAAAGAAAATTGAAAAATTAATTAAAAACACTACCCACTAACAGCGGGTTGGTGATTTTGCGAAAAAGAAATCACCCTTCATTAATGAGATGTCCTTACAAGTCCCAAATCCGAGCAAAGTCCCTTGTATCTTCAAGGAGTTCGTTCATATTTGGTCTGCAAGGCCGTACTTAACTAGAAAACGCCTGATTTTCAGGCGTTTTTTGTTCGAGTTCACACACAAGTTTTATCAAGTAATTGTAATCAATTTAATCGTTGTTCGAGTCTGTAAGGGGATTTTATAATTTCAATATTATTATATTTACAAAAAAGCATAAAAATTAAACGACTAAACAGATATTATGACTAGAATTTTGATTTTACTTTTATTGCCAACTTTTATTTTCGGACAAGTAGATACCGTTAGGTTATTAGACAATCGAATAGAGAAAATAATATCTGATTGGGAAGTACCAGGTTGTGCAGTTGGAGTAATTAAAAATGGCAAACTAATTTTCGCTAAAGGATTTGGCTTTAGAGATGTTGAAAACAAACTTCCAGTAACACCGAATACAATATTTCCAATAGCATCAAACTCAAAATTATTTACATCTACAGCTATTGGTATGATTGTAAATGAAGGAAATCTAGAGTATGATAAACCAATTAATTCATTAGTCCCTGAAATGGAATTCAAAACTCAAAACTTAAACAGTAATGTTACATTGCGTGACATGTTATGCCATAGAACGGGAATATCTGGTAATGACGCGATATGGTATGGCTCAAGCTTTTCAAGAGCAGAAGTATTTGAGCGCACTAAGTATTTAAATCCTGTTTTAGGACTTAAGGAAAGCTTTTTATATTCTAATTCTATGTACATAGCTCTTGGAGAGATAATAAAAATTAGAACTGGAAAAACTTGGGAGGAATATTTATTTAAAAATATTTTTACGCCATTATCAATGATTAACACTTTTTTTTCAATTGAAGAGATTGAAAAAACTTCTGATTTCGCTAAACCATATAAAACCGATTTTATACAAAGAACCAAGATGCCAATTGATTATTATAGACAAACTCAAGCTTCTCGACCAGCAAATGGTATAAATTCAAATCTCATTGATTTATCTCATTGGGTTATTTGTCAATTATCGAGCGGTTCGTTTAATAAAAAGGAAGTAATACCCGCTTGCATAATCCAAGAGACAATGAAGCCACTTACTATTAGCTCAAATTCAATCAGAGACAAAGAATTATCTTTTGTTTTATATGGTATGGGAAGAACCGTGACTACTTATAAAAATCATTTAATGAGCGAACACGGTGGTGCAATTAATGGATTCAGATCTCAAGTAACTTTATTTCCAGATGATAGTTTAGGTGTTATTATATTAACTAATTCTGCTGACCACAAAGTAGCAAGTTTTTTGCAACTTGAGATTGCAGACATATTTTTAGGCTTAAATAAAACCCAATGGCACGAACGAGTGCTTGAAAGAACTAAAAAACAATTTGAAAAGCAAGTTGCATCAAATGGCAGTAGCGCAAAAAAGGAAGGCATTAATCCGTCGAAACCTTTAACTAATTACATAGGCACATATGAACACCCAGCGTATGGGAAAATTGAAATTGAACTCGTAGACCAAAAATTAAATTTTTCATATAAAATGTTTAAAGAGTCTATAAAAAAAATAGATACAGAAAAATTTGAAACATCTAGTAATGAACAATTGGGGATTTATACTATTATATTTAATCGAAATACTCAAAGTAATATTAATAGCTTGACACTTGAGTTTGAAGGTATCGAAGAAACATTTGTAAAAAAATAGTTCTATTGCAATAGTTCAAAAAGCCGCAATGGCAGTAGTTTTTTGTGAGTTTTTTAGATGAAATTAACTATTAGACTTTTCATTTATAAGGTGACCGTACAAGTCCCAAATCCGAGCAAGATCCCTTGTATCTTCAAGGAGTTCGTTCATATTTGGTCTGGAAGGGGATACTAAGCCGGACTTCTCTTCAAATTTAGAGAAGTCTGGTTTTTTTATTTCCTCCAAACCCTTTGATAAATCAGTGATACAGCCGACCACTCTATTTACAACCGGGGTTCGATAATGCTCTATTTTTGTATCATAGACCAAACCGGAAGGAAATATCACATTTTGGAAAATTTGCTTTTGGTAATAATCCCCAGAAGTCCAAACAGACGCAAGGTTTGCGGATAATCGGCAGCTGAAATTTATCAATTCTTTAGGGTTCGATAATTTTTGGTTTAGCTTTTCAAGGTCACCCAAAATAGACTCTTTTCGAACCTTCATTTCGGTGGAAAATTCCTCATAAATGTCCAAACTAACCGATCCGATAG
The DNA here is from genome assembly GCA_031428235.1 of Bacteroidia bacterium. Taxonomy (GTDB): domain Bacteria; phylum Bacteroidota; class Bacteroidia; order B-17B0; family Aurantibacillaceae; genus UBA4416. The sequence goes on from JANPOX010000509.1 coordinate 3,507, forward strand.
CGTGTCTTTTACGCAAATTATAAAATTCCTGCTCAACCTCAGTAAGTTTCAAAGAAAGGGCTTTTTTCTCGTTCGTGCTGGTTTCTGTTAGGTTCTCCCAAGTGTTGCGCAGTTGTATTTCTAAAGGCTCTATAAAGGCAGAATTTATCATTTAATTTGAAAGGAGGATTTTAAATTTGTCGTGCATGATCTTAACGCTCCGATTTATCTTAATTCCAATCCGATTTACCTTATAATAATAAAGCGCCTTCTTCTTCACGATATATCCCGTGAAAGGGGCTCCGGTTTCTGCATCTTTAACAAAAACCTTCAATGGCTGATTATTATGGGAACAACCGGTGAAGGTGCAATTGTAAGGGCTTTGACTGGCAGTACCACCGAAAATGTGATTGTTGATGCGCGATGTAACATACTTGTAGTACCATCCAAAGCAAAATTTAAGGGAATGGATAAAGTCGCAATTGCAACGGGTATAGAAAATGATGATTTTGTAGTGATAGACGAAGCAGTCTTATTTGCCACGCATACAAGATTTAGAAGTTTTCGACGCTGAACATGTCCTAAAAAAATGATCGTTAAAATTAAAAAGCATGTCAAGTACAAAAAACTCTCATTTTATGATGACAATGGTTTTGATGTCATAAAGGGACTTGAGGATTATATTAAGAAAAAGAAACCCGATATTCTGTCAATGATAACACATAGCAGGAAGTTTCCTGAGACAATCTGGAAAACAAGTTGGACGAATAAAATGGCGAATCATACTACAATTCCGCTCCTTATCCTTCATAGAATTAAATTGGAGTAATTTTACCCAGAAGTCCAAAAATTAATTGATGCGATATTTGATAAGAAACTTTTAATATCAATAGGAATACCGGCTGCCTTATTTGTAATTATATGAGTAGTTCTGAACAAATACTATAGATAACAAATCCAAACCTTCAGTAAATACAATGTTTTAAGGATGTTTCTTTTGGGAGTTATCCCGGAAAGCCACATTGGCGTGAGATTGGCAAAGATGGGTTTTTTATTTTGCCCTGATCTTACATTCTAAACTAATGGCAGTATCAATAAGGGAATATCTGTATTGAAAGCCATTTTCTTTGTGTGGCTCTCAGCAAATATTTTCCCCAATAAATTACGCTCATGCGGCATCATTACCATCAAGTCGATTTTATGCCAGGAAACAAAGTCCTTTAAGCCTCGGATGAGATCATTGTGCTCGAGAAAACAGTACAAATGTTCCTTATTTTCAAAATATTTTTCTACATTCCGTTCTGAAACGCAATCATTCGGCCTTATTTCAGATCCTTCCTTAACAATATTAATAAGGAATGTATTTGGCTTAAAAAGTTGAAACAGATCTTTTATTGTACTATGCATTTGTAATTCTCTTTTTAAATCGAAATCAATTCCAAAAGCGATCCTTTCAATATACTTAAATCTGAACTTTTCGGGGACTATAATTATTGGTGTAAGAGTTTCATTTATTACATCAGTAGCTACGCTGCCAAAAAGAAATTTACGAAAATTATTACTTTCCTTCATCCCTGCAATAACTAAATCGGGAGTTTGCATTTTTTGGACTGCTATGATCTCTTTCGCTGCGGCTCCTTCAGTAAGTAAACAATCTACTACTACTCCACTTAACTTGTTTAGCAAGGTTGCCTCTTCTTCAAGGAGTTGTTTATTTTTTTTGACACTCCTTTCATCATCATCAACTCCCGTCACAAGTACTTTATTGGCTGAAATGCTTGGCACATAATTGGCATGGTATAAAAGTATTTTAGCACCGCTTATCCTGGCAAGTTCGGCGGCATAAACGGCTGCATTGTGAGCGGCATCAGAAAAATCCGTAGCAACAAGTATTGTTCTCATGTTTATTTTTATTTAGCTAGAATATATGGCACAGCTTCATCACATTAAATGTAATTTAAGGAAAGTGGATTGAGATGAATTTTCGTTAATAACGGTTTTACTTAAGTCAAAAATGGTTTTCCAATCGGCACCTTTCCCTCCAGAGAGTTTTCTGACATAAAACTTTTATTGAGCTAGCTGAATTCCTTGTGATTCTTTATATACATATTGAACTTATTTTGTTAATTTAAAATTCGAAGTTTTAATTTTGATCTGATAGCTCCCCAAGTATTAAAATCACTATGTGAGGTTGTGGCTATTAAAAACCACTTCTAAACGATTATAAAACCACCAAGTTCAATAATAGTCTAATATTAGTTTTAGAAGGCAAAGGCATTGTAAAATTGCAATGAACTGGATTTATTGGAAAATTGGCAAAGACAAGGTTAAAATCATTGAGTAAAAGACAAGAGTTGCGCATTTCGTTATACTTGTCAAAACAGTCAGAGATTCCCATAAATGATTAAACTTTTTGAGCATCAATTTAAATAAACTGATTAATATCAGTTTTAAGGCTGACTGAGATCAGTAGCCATATACTTTAATATGTAAATATTTGCATATCTAAATACTAGAGAATGATACAGACTAAAGAATCCATCAGAAAAACTGCCGAAATAATCAGGTCAGTGGGTCACCCTGCAAGAATTGAGATTCTTGTTTTACTCAATAGCAAACCGAAAAATAAAATGACAGTTACACAGATATATGAAAAACTTGGCTTAACACAACCTGAAACCTCAAGGCATTTATCAATACTAAAAAACAGTTCGGTTTTGCATTGCGAAAAGGACGGAGCCAATTCCTACTATTTTATTAATGAAAAACATTCTTTTATTCATTGCATCGCAAATTGCATGAATAAATATTAATATCACCGGAAAATGAAAAATGTAAATGAAATATCAATTACTAAAGCTTCGGGAGAATCCGAACCTTTTTCATCTGATAAGTTAAAAAGATCGTTGGAAAAAGCTGGAGCAAACAAAGATGAAATAGATAGAATTTTAAAAGAAATAAACAGCAGGCTATATGAAGGAATATCAACTAAGAAAATATACAGAACCGCTTTCAATCTGTTGAAAGAAGATTCAGGACACTTGGCTGCAAAATATCATTTGAAGCAAGGCATTATGGAGCTAGGCCCATCAGGATACCCATTCGAAAAATATATCGGTGAAATTTTACGCTATCAGGGATATAAAACTACCGTAGGAGAAATAGTTCAAGGCAAATGTGTCAACCATGAAATAGATGTCATTGCAGAATTAGATCACCATCATTTTATGATTGAATGCAAATACCATAATCATCCCGGAACATTTTCAGATGTTAAAACTCCTCTTTACATACAGGCAAGATTTAAGGATGTAGAAGCACAATGGTTAAAATTACCCGGGCACGGAACTAAATTTCATCAGGGATGGGTGGTTACAAATACAAGATTTTCATCTGATGCCATACAGTATGGAAATTGCGCAGGATTGAAGCTCTTAGGATGGGATTATCCGATAAAAGGAAGTTTAAAAGACTTAATTGATACACTCGGTCTTTATCCCATTACCTGTCTTACTACACTTACTAAATCAGAAAAACATTATTTGCTAGATAGAAAGGTTGTGCTTTGTAAAGAAATTTGTGATGATGAACAGCATTTAGTTCAAGCGGATATCAATCCAGCAAGAATAAAAATTGTTTTAGAAGAAGCCACTCGGTTATGTGAACACTTAATTGATAATGGAAAGCGATAAGAAACATATAAACCATCATTCCTTTAAGGAAGGTAATTCACTAAGTGATATACTTATTGTATATAGCGGAGAAGATTATTTTTTGCGCTTACAAAAGATCATTGCAAATGCACAGGCAGAAATTCACGTCCAAACATATATTTTCAGAAATGATACTATAGGAATAAAAATTGCCAATGCACTGAAAGAAGCAGCTTACAGAAATGTTAAGGTTTATGTTTTGGTAGATGGATTCGGTTCTGCTTCGCTTACTCCACAATTCATAAACGACCTTATTTCACACGGAATACATTTTCGTGTGTTCTCTCCCTTTTTCTCTACAAATAGCTTGTACCTCGGCAGGCGACTTCATCATAAGATAGTAGTAGCTGATGGAAATGTTGCTTTGATTGGAGGAATAAACATTGCTGACAAATATCTTGGATCAGAAATAGAAACACCATGGCTGGATTATGCCGTGCAAATAGAAAATGCGGCAATTGCAGAGCATCTTCAGCAGGTGTGTAGAAATATTTATTTTAAAAAGAAAAGCCCTCGAAGAAAAATAATAAAACCCACGGATCATTCTAGTGAAGGAACAGTGGTTAGTATCCTCCAAAACGATTGGCTGAAAAAAAAGAACGAAATATCCAATGCTTATACCAAGAGTATTCGAAATGCAAAACAAGAAATAATAATTGTAGGAAGTTATTTTTTACCAGGCAGAAAATTAACAAGTGTTTTAAAAACGGCATCCAACAAAGGTGTTAAAATAAAACTTATCCTGTCGGGTATTTCAGATATTCCTCTAATGCGGCGAGCAACCAACTACCTGTATTCATCACTTTTAAAACACAACATCGAACTGTACGAATGGAATAAATCTGTTTTACATGGTAAAGTTTTAGTAGTGGACAAAAAGTGGGCTACAGTAGGATCATTTAATTTAAATCATTTAAGTTCATACGGAAGCATTGAAATGAATGTTGGAATACATTCAACTGGGTTTTCTGAAATGCTTACATCTCATCTTAATCTTATAATCACTCAATGTGAAAAGATTACAAATGAAACCCTTAAAATACGGAGAGGAATTTTTGCGAATATTGCAAATTGGCTGGCATATCGTGTCATGAGAATTGCATTAATTATAGTGACTTATATTCCATTTAGACGATTCTTCTTAATAGATAGGAAATCATTTATGTCAATATTTAACTGAAAATATAAAGCGACAAATATTATGGAAATTATCAATAAAAATAAAATGAATAAAATTCTTGTTGCCACTGATTTGTCTTCCAACTCAAAAGCGGGATTGCGCTTTGCTATTCAATTAGCATCGCAACATAAATATGAGTTGACCTTTTTTCATTCTTATTACATTATGAAACCTACATCATGGAATGATGCAACTTTTGAAGCTTATGAAAAAATAGAAAAGGATAAGATTCAAAAAAAACTGAATCAGTTTGTCGAATTAGTTTATAAAAACATGGCAGTTGTTGCAAAGAATATAAAGTGTGTAATAAAAAGTTCTGTTCTTCCTGACAGCAGTATCAGAGAGTATGCTCACGAAAATAAATTTACTTTTATCTGCATCTGCACAAGGGGGGCAGGAACAATACAAAAATTATTCGGCACAAATACTTCCAATCTTATTAACCATTCAATTGTTCCAGTAATTGCAATACCGCACAATTATCGCCCTAGTAAAATAACAAGCATTCTTTATACATCTGATCTTGTAAATCTTGAAAAGGAATTGAAAAAAGTTGTTGAGTTTGCAAAGCCATTGAAAGCAAAAGTGGAACTACTCCATTGTAATTATCCGACTGAAATAACAAATAATAAAAAAATGATGGATGAAGCAGTAAAAAATCTTTCAAAACATAATATCAAGCTACATCTTGAAGATACAAGTTTTGCCGAAACTTTAATTACAAATATTGAAGCAACAATAAGGAAATCAAAGCCATCAATGATGATAATGTTTACACAGCAGAATAGAGGTTTCTTTGATAAAATATTTCACTCAAGCAACTCAGCTGAGTATTCGTTTAAGGCCAACATTCCATTGTTGGTTTTTAATAAAGCATATTCATAGTAGGGGTAAAATTTCATGAAATATTGATCTAATTCTATTAAAAACATTTAGAACTAAACTTTAAGAAATATGGAAGATTTAATTATTTCAATTAGCGGAAAGAGTGTTACACCTACAAGATTTGAGGGAAAAGTGCGGCAGTTCAGTATAGCGGTGGATGAGCCTGAAAATTTTGGCGGTAAAGATTCTGCGCCAACTCCGGTTGAATATATTCTTGCAGGGTATGCAGGGTGTTTAAATGTGGTAGTTAACCTGATAGCTAAAGAAATGGGCATCACTATTAAAAATCTTGAAATAAACATTGTCGGTGATATTAATCCTGAAAAGTTATTGGGAGTTTCGGATAAAGAACGGGCAGGCTTTAAATCATTAAATATTCAATTAGACATTAAGAGTGACTCTTCCAAGGAAATGTTACAGAAATTGCTTAATCAAGTAAAAGAAAGGTGCCCTGTTAACGATAACATAAAGAACACAACACCAGTTAATTATTCATTCTGATCCGTGTATAACAAATAAATTACAACATGAAGTTTCATAAATTAAGTATACCGGAAATTTTTGAGTTGCTTGGCGCCAACCAAAAAGGCTTAACGTCAAGTGCAGCCGAAGAAAAACTGCTGCAAACTGGCCCTAACGTATTAGATGAAGGTGAAAAGAAAAGCATAGCTGGTATGTTACTATCACAGTTTAAAGATGTGATGATTTTAATTTTATTGGCAGCGGCAATTGTAGCAGGCATTGTTGGTGACCTTACTGACACCATCGTTATTCTGGTAATTGTTCTATTAAATGCTTTTCTAGGTTTCTTTCAAGAATACCGTGCTGAAAAAGCTATGCAGGCATTAAAACAGCTTTCGGTTACTCTAGCCAGAGTAATGCGTGATGGAATCATCACATTGCTATCAGCTGCAAAACTGGTACCAGGTGACATCGTATTGTTAGAAGCTGGTAATGCTGTTCCTGCGGATTTGCGAATCATCGAATCTAAAAATTTAAAAATTGAAGAAGCGGCATTAACCGGTGAATCGATTGCCGTGGATAAAATCATCGATTCGCTTGAAGCGGATGATATGCCAATTGGGGACAAAAAGAATTTGGCATTCAAAGGGACGTTTGTCACTTATGGCCGTGGAACCGGTGTGGTGATTACCACAGGAATGCAAACGGAGTTAGGACGTATTGCTAAAATGTTACAGGAAGAAGAGGCCCTGACTCCATTGCAACAGCGTATGGCATCATTCGGCAAAAAACTTTCTATTCTGGTTTTATTTTTATGCGTTGCTTTTTTTATTGCTGGATGGTTGCGCGGTGAGGATATAGCGACAATGGTTCTAACAAGTATTTCATTGGCTGTTGCCGCTATACCCGAAGCTCTGCCCGCGGTTATAACTATTTCCCTTGCATTAGCTGCAAGAAGGATGATTAAGTTCAATAGTCTTATCAGAAAATTACCTGCTGTAGAAACCCTGGGTTCTGTTACTTATATCTGCACTGATAAAACAGGTACGCTTACCAAAAACAAAATGCATGTTGAGCAAGTTTTTGTAAACGGTCAACTGTATGAACGCAATGCATTAGTTTCAATCAAACAAAATGAAAATGTAGGGTTATTGCTAAATGCCTTTGCTTTAAATAATGATGCTATTGAAGATAGCAACAAAAATATAAAAGGAGACAGTACAGAAATTGCTTTAATGGAAGTGGCAAGGGAACTCCAGGTAAAATCGGATGCTTTGCCGCGCCTGGCAGAAATTGCGTTTGATTCTGATCGCAAAATGATGACAACCTTTCATGCGCATGAAAATAAAATTATTTCTTTCACCAAAGGAGCGCCAGATATTTTATTGCACCGCTGTGTAAATGTTGATATTTCTTTACTTCAACAACAGGTAGATGATATGGCGGAAAAAGGTCATCGTGTACTTGGATTTGCATATCGCTATTGGGAAACATTACCTGAAAACCCGAATAGTGAGATTCATGAATCCAGTTTGCAGTTTTTAGGGTTAACCAGTATGATTGACCCACCAAGGGACGAGGTGTTTGAGGCAGTGGCTCAATGCAAAACAGCAGGTATTGTGCCCGTTATGATAACTGGTGACCATCCTCTTACAGCAAAGATCATTGCGCAACGTATTGGAATTTTAAACAGCGAAAAAGATATTGTAATAACCGGTCAGGAACTTGCAGCAATGGATAATGACAGTTTTCTAGAGAAGGTCGAAAAGATAAAAGTGTATGCCCGTGTGTCACCTGAACAAAAACTGCAGATTGTAAAAACGCTGCAACAAAGAGGGCACTACGTAGCTATGACAGGAGATGGAGTAAATGATGCTCCTTCCCTAAAAATGGCAAATATTGGTATTGCAATGGGAATTACCGGCAGCGATGTTTCTAAAGAAGCTGCTCACATGATTTTGTTGGATGATAATTTTTCATCTATTGTTAAGGCGGTTAGAGAAGGTAGGAGAATTTATGATAACATTCTTAAATTCATTAAGTACCTCATGACAACCAATTCGAGTGAGTTGCTCACTTTACTGATCGGTCATATTATAGGCTTACCTATTGCGCTTTTACCAATACATATCTTATGGATAAACTTAGTATCTGATGGTTTACCTGCTATATCATTATCATTTGAAAAAGAAGAAAAGGACATTATGAACCGGCCTCCAAGGCATCCTCAGGAAAGTGTTTTTGCGAATGGCAGGGGCATCCACATGATATGGGTGGGAATTTTAATGGCAGGTATTGCATTGTCGTTGCAAGGATGGGCAATTAGAAACGGGCTTCATTGGCAAACAATTGTTTTTAATTTTTTATGTGTAAGCCAATTGGCGCATGTAATGGTTATTCGCAGAGAAAATCAATCTATGTTTGATTCAGGATTCTTTTCAAATAGACCTCTTGTTGGTGCTGTGCTGATTGCATTATTACTGCAAATTGTTATCACTTATACGCCATTTTTTCAACCGATTTTTCACACCGAAGCTTTAACCCTCAAGGAATTTATTTTAGTGGGGGCCGCTTCAGTATTAGTAGTATTTGCTGTTGAAATTGAAAAAACAATTTCGAGAAGAAGGAATAAATAATCATAGCAGGAACTGGACTTAAAACCCGATGAATAAATTAAAAGAATAAAATATAAAAACAACGATATGAAAATACATTTTTTAGGAGCATCCGGAACTGTTACAGGATCGAAATACATTATTGAAACAGAAGGTAAAAATATTCTGGTTGATTGTGGATTATTCCAAGGATTAAAAGAATTACGACTATTAAATTGGGAGAGCATCCCTTTTAATGTGGCAAAAATTGATATCGTTTTGCTTACACACGGTCATCTCGATCATGTCGGTTATCTGCCGAGATTAGTTGGTGACGGGTTTGCAGGAAAGATATGGGGAACAGAGCCTACACTTGCTATTGCAAAAGTCATTTTAGAAGACAGCGCAAAGATTCAGGAAGAAGATGCAGATAGAGCAAATGCGGAGGGATTTTCCAAACACAAGCCGGCCAAGCCTTTGTATGATACTAAAGATGTTAAAAAAACGTTACCACTTTTTCGTCCGCAAGCACTTGATAAATGGATTGAAATAGACAAAGAAATATCCTGTCGTTTTAAATACAATAGCCATATTATAGGGGCAACATTTATAGAATTAAAAATCCGAAATAAAGTAATAGTTTTTTCGGGAGACATTGGCAGAAGCAACGATTTGTTAATGCACCCTCCTCAAAAACCTGAAGCCGCAGATATACTTTTTATTGAATCCACTTATGGAGATCGTCTTCATCCGGAACATTCAGAAGAGAACCTAATTGAGATAATCAATGAAGCTGCTAAAAAACAAGGCACTATCATCATCCCCGGTTTTGCTGTTGAGAGAATGCAAATGCTTATGTATTTGTTATGGAAGCTAAGGAAAAAAGGCTCTATCCCAAACCTTCCTATCTATGTGGATAGTCCAATGGGAACAAAGGTCCTGGATATTTTTGAGCAATACCCCTCCTGGCATAAACTCCCAATCGATGACTGTAAGGAAATGTTAAAGGATATAAAGCAGATTCTAACCATACAGGAAACCTACAAGCTGGCTGCTTCGGGGATACCTAAAATTATTATTGCAGCTAGTGGGATGGCTTCAGGTGGGAGGGTGCTTACTTATTTTGTACAATACCTTGGTCAACCTTCCGCTAGTGTTTTGCTAGTCGGATACCAGGCCGAAGGAACAAGAGGACGAGCATTGCTGGAGGGGGCTAAAGAAGTTAAACTATACGGAAAGTACTTTCCGGTTAAAGCAGAAATTAAAAATTTGGAAGGACTTTCCGCACACACAGATCAGAAGGGGTTAATAGATTGGATGAGCGGATTAAAAGCTAAACCAGAACACATTTTTATTGTTCATGGAGAAGCAAAATCGGCGAATGCACTGCGTGATCACATCAAAGGTGTCTACAATTGGGAGTGTAAAATTCCCTCATTGAATGAAATAATTGAAATTAAAGATTAATCACGTTTTGCCAAACTCACAACTAAATATATAGATGAATAAAGCAATTTTTAATAATTCTACAAGGCAAACAAATTGGTATGTAATAACCGGAGGACCAAGTTCCGGCAAAACCACCTCTGTTAATATCCTAAAAGAACGTGGTTACATCACTACAATGGAGCATGCCCGACATTTTTTAGATACTCAAAGGCTCAAAGGAAGAACCATTGAAGAAGTTAGAAAGAATCAACGTGAATTTCAATTGGGAGTTTTAGATATGCAAATTGAACAAGAGAATGCTATTGCATCACACGTTCAAGTCTTTCTTGACCGTGCTATTCCAGATGCACTTGCATACTACCGTTTTTTGAATCTTAGTGTCGATGAAAAGCTAACCGAAGCATTGAAAATAGTATCCTATAAAAAGGTCTTTATTATGGACTACCTGCCATTAAAAAATGATTATGCAAGGAATGAGAATGCAGAAGCACAAAAGAGAATTCATGAACTCATAGCAGAGGTTTACGAGTCCTTGCCTTTCCCTGTTGTGTATGTTCCAGTGCTTCCGGCAGAAGAGAGAGTAGATTTTATTTTAAAGAACCTTTAATTAATTTGAATAAGATTAAATAAAATGGAATCAGATAATCATAAGTGCTAAAAATTTAAAAAAATGAAAACTTCTCTGCAAACTTGTGATAATGCTATAAAAAATGTTTCCAGCGGAAGCCGTATATTTATACAAGGTAGTGCCGCTACGCCTACAGTACTTTTACGGTCTCTTTTTGAAAGAAAAACTGAATTAAGTAATGTTGAATTAGTAAGCATATCTACGTTAGGCAACATCAACTTCAATAAAACCGAACTAGGTAATAGTTTTTTCATTAACTCACTTTTTGTTTCCAAAAATGTAAGAGATATTGTTAATACAGAACAGGGCGATTATATACCTGTATTTTTAAGTGAAATACATTTGCTTTTCGAGAAAGATATTTTACCTCTTGATTTTGCATTTATTCATGTATCACCACCCGATAAGCATGGCTTTTGTTCATTAGGAACATCGGTTGATATTACACGATCGGCTATTAAAAATGCAAAACAGGTGGTTGCTCAAATAAATAAGCAAATGCCTCGAACGCATGGTGATGGAATTATTCATATGAGCGAAATTAATATGGCCATTGAAGTAGACGAACCATTGCCAGAAGTTTGTTATCAAAAAAAGGTAGATGAAACATCACTCACTATTGGAAAATATTGTGCCGAATTAATTGAAGATGGTTCTACACTTCAAATGGGAATTGGTGCTATACCGGATTCTGTGCTTACGTGCTTGCATAATCATAAAGATTTGGGAGTGCATACTGAAATGTTTTCTGATAGTGTTATCTCGTTAGTAGAAAAAGGAATTATCAATAACAAATACAAGGTAAAACATCGCGGAAAAATAGTAACAGGTTTTGTAATCGGAACAAAAAAAATATACGACTTTGTAGATGATAATCCGGAGGTAGCTTTTTTAGATATAAGTTATGTTAATGATACATCGGTAATTAGAGCAAACCCTAAGGTTGTCGCAATAAACTCAGCTGTTGAGATTGATATTACGGGGCAGGTATGTTCCGATTCCATTGGTACTTATCAATATTCGGGTGTTGGCGGACAAATGGATTTTATTAGAGGTGCAGCATTGTCGGAAGGTGGCAAACCAATTATTGCATTAAAGTCAATTACAAAAGAAGGGAATTCTAAAATAGTTCCATATTTAAAGGAAGGAGCAGGTGTAGTTACCACAAGGGCGCATGTTCATTATGTTGTAACAGAATATGGCGTAGCTTATTTGTTCG
>JANPOX010000510.1:0-23041 GCA_031428235.1 Bacteroidia bacterium
ACGAAACTGAAAAGGGATAATATTGGCAGGGCAGAGTTCGGGGATTTCAATAGTTGCGTGTTTTTGGCGAAGGGTATCTTTTAATTCGGCTTTAATGTCTTCTATAATTATATTGAGGTCTGTTTTTTCAAACTTGAGTTCGGTGGTGGTAATGCGAGAGAAGGCAAGTAAATCTTCTATGAGTTGTTGCATTCTCGCTGCCGCTATTTGCATTCGCTCGAAATTATATTTGCCTTCGTCAGAAAGATTTTGATTTTCTTTATTAAGTATGATTGTGGCGAAGGTTTGTATTTTGCGCAGTGGCTCCTGCAAATCGTGACTTGATATATAAGTAAATGCCAATAACTCTTTGTTAGCAATGATTAACTCTGCTGCTCTTTTTTCTTTCTCTTCGTTTTGAAAGGCAAGTTCTTTGTTGGCAATGATTAATTCTGCTGCTCTTTTTTCTTTCTCTTCGTTTTGAAAGGCAAGTTCTTTGTTGGCAATGATTAATTCTGCTGCACGTTTTTCTTTCTCATCGTTTTGAAAGGCAAGTTCTTTGTTAGCAATAACTAACTCTGCTGCACGTTTTTCTTTCTCTGCTGCACGTTTTTCTTTTTCTTCGTTTTGGAAGGCAAGTTCTATGTTAGCAATACTTAACTCTGCTGCCCGCTTTTCTTTCTCATCGTTTTGAAATGCCAATTCTATGTTAGCAATACTTAGCTCTGCTGCCCGTTTTTCTTTCTCTTTGTTTTGAAAAGCAAGTTCTTTATTTGCAATGCCTAACTCTTCTGCCCGTTTTTCTTTCTCCGCTGCTCTTTTTTCTTTCTCTTCGTTTTGAAAGGCAAGTTCCTTGTTAGCAATCGTTAATTCTTCTGCCCGTTTTTCTTTCTCATCGTTTTGGAAGGCAAGTTCTATGTTAGCAATGCTTAGCTCTGCTGCCCGTTTTTCTTTCTCTTTGTTTTGAAAGGCAAGTTCTTTGTTAGCGACACTTAACTCTGCTGCCCGTTTTTCTTTCTCTTCATCTTGAAAGACAAGCTCTTTATTAGCAATAATTAACTCCGCTGCCCGTTTTTCTTTCTCTTCATTTTGAAGGGCGAGCTCTTTGTTGGCAATGACTAACTCTGCTGCCCGTTTTTCTTTCTCATCGTTTTGAAATGCCAGCTCTATATTAGCGATACTTAACTCTGCTGCCCGCTTTTCCTTCTCTTTGTTTTGAAAAGCGAGTTCTTTATTTGCGATACTTAACTCTGCTGCCCGTTTTTCTTTCTCCGCCGTCCGTTTTTCTTTCTCTCCGTTTTGGAAGGCAAGTTCTTTGTTAGCAATAGTTAATTCTTCTGCCCGTTTTTCTTTCTCATTTTATTGAAATGCAAGGTCTATATTAGCAATGCATAAATCTGCTGCTCTTTTTTCTTTCTCATTGTTTTGAAAGGCAAGTTCTTTATTAGCAATAATTAATTCTGCTGCTCTTTTTTCTTTTTCAGCGTTTTGAAAGACAAGTTCTTTGTTGGCAATAATTAACTCTTCTGCCCGTTTTTCTTTCTCTTCGTCTTGAAAGACAAGCTCTTTATTTGCAATAATTAATTCTTCTGCCCGTTTTTCTTTCTCTTCATCTTGAAAGACAAGCTCTTTATTTGCAATAACTAACTCCGCCGCCCGTTTTTCTTTCTCTTCATCTTGAAAGACAAGATCTTTATTAGCAATAACTAACTCTGCTGCCCGTTTTTCTTTCTCTTCATTTTGAAGGGCGAGTTTCTTGTTTGCAATAATTAACTCATCCGATTTGTTTCTTTTTATCATATTTTTGAAGACATATTTTACTTAAAATTGAGACATAGATGAGTTAAAAGTGTTTAAAATATTTCTTCCGTCTGAATTTATTAATGATTCTCTAAATATCTAAACTGCTTTGCTTGAGTATAAAATTTTCTCTCGTAGGTTGCGAAATACTTTCCTGGGCTATTATTGTAATTGCTTGTTGAATTATTTTTTTGAATTTTGAAAACTCAGAGGGCTTTCGAATGAAGTATTGTGCCCCATTTTTGTAAAGTAGATTCACAACCTCATGTTCAAAGGAGGTGGAAAATATGATTATAGGAATTTGTTTTAGTTTTTCGTTGAGCTTTATTTCCAATAAACACTTGAAGCCATTTTTGCGAGGCATATTGAGGTCGAGGAAAAGGGCGTCAGGAAGTTCGTTTGTTTCTTTTTCGAGTAATTGCATGAGCTGTTCTCCGTTATTAACGGTAGTAAGGTGCGTGGGTAGCGAAAATTCTTCTAATGCTACTTTAAAAAAGATGCAATCGTCAATATCATCATCTGCAAGCAGTATATTCAGTTGTTTTAAACTCATGCGTTAAGGATGTATTTTAATTGATTGTTTGAAGCTATTTCTTCTACCGCCATAGTTAGCGCATACTGAATGGTCTGTTTGAGCTGCGCAAAGTCACCTGGCTTGCGAATATAAACACGCGCTCCTAACTTAAATAGATTGCTTATCATGCCCAGTTCATAACTCTTGTCCTGCGGATAAGATGTTGAAAATATGATTACAGAAATATTTTTCAGCTTTTCATTTTCTCTTATCTCACATAAACATTTGAAACCGTTTTTTCGTGGCATATTGAGGTCGAGAAAAAGAATATCAGGAAGATGCTCTAAATTTTCAGAAAGGTAATTCATCAATTGTTCTCCATCATTAACAGTTTTAAGATGAGTGGAGACTGGTAATTCCTTCAATACGTTATCAAAAAAAGAAATGTCATCTATATCGTCATCTGCAAGCAGGATATTAAGAGGAGCATGATTTTGTTTAGGTGTCATAGCAATTAATTTAAACACCCTGCAAAACCAATTGCAACGCGATTGTTAAATAAAATAGTGTTTTGTATTTTTTTCTCTCCAAGAGGGAGATGTGCACTGTAATCCCCTAAAATGTGGGGAAGTAATTTTGCTACTATCAATAAAGGTGTATGTCATTGTCAGTAAATGTATGGTTTTTTTACTAAAAAGTTGATTTTCTCATGTAGTTACACGATTCTGCTTATTGAAAATTATTGGCACCTGTTATGGCATTCTTCCCTGGTCACGATTGGCGCGCAATCCTCCATAATCTATTAATATAGAATAAGCAGTAATTTATTTTTTCTGACAAAGTGACGGACAAAACAGCGGTAAAAAAATAAGGCTAACCATAATTTAAATGATCAGCCTATATGGTGGGCGACATAGGGAATAACAATTTAATTATTTTTATTCGATTATCCATTTGACACTAAGTATAAGTATAATGGCATTCCTAATGTTATGTTAATAGGAAACGTTATAGCTAAAGCCATTGGCAGGTAAAGACCTTCATCCGCTTTCGGCACTGCCAATTTCATTGCTGCCGGAACAGCTATGTAAGATGCACTCGCTGCTAATACCGCAAACATAAATCTATTGGAAACATCTTGAGTAACTAAACCGCTAACCGCTGCAACAATACATCCGTTTACCAAAGGGATTATTATAGCAAAAATAATAGGAAAAACTCCATTCTTCACGAGTGAAGCCAGTTTTCTGCCACTTGAAATTCCCATATCAAGAAGAAATATGGCTAAAAATCCTTTAAAAATATCATTAGTAAATGGTTTAATTCCTTCTGCTTGCTTTGCATTCGCAAGAAATCCGATAATAAGACTTCCAAGTATCAACAACACACTTCCATTTGTGAAAGAATGTTTTATTAGATCTATTTTTGACACGGCACTAGCACTCTTTTTTTTATAGATTGATAAAAGCACTAGCCCAGCAATAATTGCCGGAGACTCCATTAAAGCCATGGTAGCAACCATGTGCCCATTTAACTCAAGTTTTTGGCTTTCCAAATACGATACACCGGTAACAAAAGTAACTGCGCTAACCGAACCGTAAGCAGCCGCAATAGCAACCGAATCGTAGACGTTGAGTTTCCTTTTAAGAATAAAAAATGTATAAACAGGAATCAATAAGCTAATTATTAAACCAAAAACCATTGAATTAATTATTTCCCAGGAAAAAATTTCATGAGAGAGCTCTTGTCCACCTTTAAACCCAATTGAAAAGAGAAGATAAATTGAAATAAATTTTGATGAGTTTTGAGGTATTTCAAGATCACTTTTGAGTTTTACGGCGAGAATTCCTAAAACAAAGAATAAAAATGCAGGGTTGGTTAAATTGGAAACTAATAGATCAAAATTCATTTTAACAATTGCTTAAATTTAATTCAATCCATTTGTTTTCTGCTTTTGTTGAAATTATTCCTTTTATACTAATCTTATCTTGAATTATCCGTTGTAACAACAATTTATCATTCATAATTTCCTCGATTTGTCTTTTAACATTAAGTTCTGCCAACGCTTTCTTTTTGTTAATTAATGATTTAATATTAATTATAATTGAGTCATTATTAATTAAAAGTTTTGACATTGCATGTTCAGAAAAAGTCATAAAACTTATATCCTTTTCTAAAACATTGTTAATGAAACGACAAGAAGTGTCGTTGACAATAAAAATATCTGTAATAGACTCTCTAGTGATAAAATCACTTAGAGATTTCGAATAATTTATATCGTTAAAGTTGAAAACGGCACCAAGAGCTGTGGCAAAAAACACACTATCGCCAAATTTTTCTCTTATAAAATGCTCCAAGTGTCCGTCAGGACAAATAAAAAAAAGATTCTTTTTCATGTTTTAATTAATTAGTTTATTTTAATATTACTTTCCTGTTTATTGTATTTTCTATATCATTATTGAACAACACTTTTTCGTTTTTTTTAAGATTTATAGATGTGCTCTTATCGTATTTTTTCAAATAATAGTCGTTTGCCTTTTATATTTTCATTAAATATTCCGTTATCATATATTAAATTACCGTTAACGAACGTTTGAATTATTTTACTTTTAAACTTGAAATTATCAAAAGGCGACCACCCACATTTATATAAAGTAGCATCTTTGGATGATGCCCATGGTTTATTTAAATTTATAAGCACCATGTCTGCGTAATAACCTTCTCTTATATAACCTCTTTCTTTTATGCGATAAATTTCTGCTACATGATGGCTTGTTTTTTCAACGATTTTTTGAAGCGATATTTTATCTTGATGATACAATTCTATCAAAACCGGTAAGGCATGCTGCACAAGCGGTGCCCCTGATTTGCTTTGTAAATAATTACCATCTTTTTCTGAAAGTAAATGAGGGGCATGATCAGTAGCAATAATATCTAAACGATTTTCAATGACGGCTTTTAGTAATCCTTCTTTGTTAGTATCATTTTTTATTGAAGGATTCCATTTAATTTTATTCCCTTGAAAGGCATAATCTTTATCAGAGAACCATAAGTGATGCACACATGCCTCGGCAGTAATTCGTTTTTCTCTAGGAGGAATGTCATATTTAAAAAGTTCGGTTTCGGCTTTTGTAGAAACGTGTAAAACATGTAATCTGGCATTAAACTTTGTGGCAATTTCTATAACACGTTTGGTAGCGGCTAAACAGGCAGTCTCATTTCTTATGAGCGGATGACAATCAACCGGTATATCGTCACCATATATTTTTTTATAAAAGTTTAAATTTTCATTGATGATTGCATCATCCTCGCAATGAAGGGCAACTAAAGAATTAGTCTCCGAAAAAAGTTTTTCCAGATAATTAGGATAGTTTGCCAAAATCCCTTCATCATCATCAAAATATAATCCATCATCACTTAAGCCACACACTAACTCATTATCAATTCTAAGCGATTCTTCCAAATTATTTTTGTTTATCCCCATAAAAAAAGAATAGTTGGCAAATGACGTTTGCTTTGCTATATCATACTTATCTTCCAGTAAACATATAGTTGTTGCATTTGGCAGTGTATTTGGCATATCCATAAAAGAAGTGATGCCACCTGCCACAGCTGCTTTAGATTCTGAATAAAGTGTTGCTTTATGTGTGAGTCCGGGATCGCGGAAATGAACCTGATCATCAATTAAACCCGGCAAAAGGTGCAAACCTTTTGCATCTATAATTTTTACATTTAATTGAGGTAAACTAATAGAAGAAGATATTTTTTCAATTCGCTCATTTACAATTAAAATATCAGCAATAAATATTTTACCTTCATTAACTATACTAGCATTTTTTATTAATGTTCGATTCATTTAAGATAAATTACGGATTACAGATATTACAATATGTTGGATCTTCATGTATCTTACCATGCGGAAACATTTTGTCTTCAGTAAAACCGCAAGACTTACATTTGTATTCATAAGCTAAGGTTGATTGTGTTGGAAAACTGCATAAACTGCATGGCAAACCCGGTTTAGCTTTTATAACTCCAAAACCTGGAATGTTACAGGTGGGACAACTTGAATTAATTTTATCAATTAATTTCTGAGTTGCTTTTGCTATTACTTTCATACGTGTTGGATTATACATTGCTCGCATATCTGTTTCAATATAGGCAGTACCATATTTGCGTTTTATTTCTTTGAAAGATTTATTTAATAACTCCCAATTGGTAATTCCTTTTATGATTTCAGAGTTGTCGCCCTTGGCTTTACGAATGATTACACCATGAGTTGGAAATTTGACATTTTCAGCAAACTTAATTAACTCTCTCTCAGTACTAATTTCCTGGCCATTAAAATTTGTTTCTATAGTAAGTTCTCGCACACTGATTTCTAGATTATTTTGTGTGTCAATTAAAACTAAAATTTCATCATCAGCATGTACAAATCCAATACTAGGGTGAGCACCAAAAGAACCTTCACTCGCAATGGCTAAATCACAATTATTTAACTTCATTGCCATCAGGCATTTATTTTTTGCGGTGGTTAAAGGATCAAAAGTTCTTTCAACTTCGCCACTAAAAGTTCCTAAAAGATCGGAGTCAAAATTTTTAGCAACAATACACTTTACTCCTAGCGCTCTTTCTAACAATGGTGCAATTACATTTTCCTTATGGTGCATGGTAGCTATCACTAATTTTCTGCCTTTCATCATTTTTAAAAAAAGATCAATTTATTTACTCTCAATCAAGTAATGATTTAATACTTTCTCAGTAGTTATAGGTTTTTCAATAAATTGAATATTTCTTTCTGCTGCTTTTTTTCTATCTAAAGGATTAATAGAGGCCGATAATATGCATATTTTGCCATGCGTTTTATGAAATCCCATTTCGTGGAATTTATCTATAAATTCAAAACCATTTATTATTGGTAAATTTATATCAACTAATATTAGTTGATATGCCATTTGTGTTTCTTTTAGAATGGCTAACGCCTCATTAGCGCGTTTACAGTAAGTAAATATTTGAAAACCACAGTTATCTAAAACTCTACTGCTTATAAAATTACCGATGTCGTCGTTTTCAATTAGCAAGGCGGCATTAATCTTTGTCATTATTATTATTTTTAAAAATGCTAGTTACAAACTCCAGAGTGATTAACCATTTAATTTACTTAATAAGTGATATTTCAATTTTACTATCAATCTTTAATTTCAAATCATTTTCAATTGCAAAATTTATAATAGCTTTGATTTCACCATAGGTATCATTAAGCTCTTTTATTCTTTGGTTATGGTAAGCAACATCACCAATACACTTTTCTTGAGCGGTAAATGCGCCTAATGCGTGAAAATTTCTTTTACTATTAATTAAAGCAAAAACGATATGAGTTGTTTCGGACGGGCTAAACTTTCCATCAATCAATTTAAAATTTTGTTTATGTTCCATTTTTGCTATGATATATTGATTTCACTTTGAATGGCTATTTTTCCTTTTTGTTTTCCGATAGATTCTCTAGCATTAAATAAATCTTTTTGAAGCTGTTTAATTCTGTTTTCATGCATTTTAACATCCTCTTCATTACTGTTATTATTAATTTTATCTTCTTGAAATTTAATTTTTATGTGAATCATTTTTGCAATGAGATCAATAGCCTCTTTTGTTTCAAAATGTCCTTGTATCAATTGTATATTCATAGTATTTTATTTTTAAGATTATTGCCCTTGTCCTAACGAAAAAGCCGGTTTACCATCAAATGAATAGAGATTTTCTGTTTTAATAACATCAACATTTTTGTTTAAAGCATCTTTAAGTAATTCGATAATATTTTTTTTACTAATTTCAATTCCTTCAGATGGTTTAAAACGACAACGCCAATGATCTGTACAAAAAGTTTCTTTAAAACCTTCAGGCCATACTTTTATACCTCGATTTGTTATCATAGTAAGTTTTAGCTCATCTTTTTCTAAATTCAGAATATTTATTGCTAACTCATCAGGATCAGTACCTCTCCAGTGAACAAATATATCAACCCCCATCAACTCTTTATTTGCTGCAACTTTGCGCTTGTACTTTGGTAAATTTAAAGCAGTATTTTTGGCATAGGAAACCGATTTTAATGTGGTTGGTTTTTTTGCCAAGGTTAGAGATTACTGCTTCTGCAAAACCTTTGGTACTAAGTTTTTGTTTACTTACTCCCTCTTTAAAAATATCGTAGGTATGAGCCCCGTCTTCTATTGTTTTAAGCCAAGCGTTTTGAATTTTTTCGGCAACCTCCGTTTGCCCGATATGGTTTAACATCATAATAGCACCCTGTAACAGCCCCGATGGATTTGCCATATTTTGCCCCGCTCTGCGTGGCGCCGAACCATGAATAGCTTCAAACATAGCGCATTCTTCACCAATATTAGCAGATCCGGCCAAACCAACTGAACCTGCAATTTGAGCAGCTACATCAGACAATACATCACCATACAAATTTAGTGTAACAATAACGTCAAATACTTCTGGTGTATCAGCCATTTTTGCAGCGCCAATATCAATAATCCAATGTTCGTTTTCAATTTCGGTATATTCCTTAGCGATCTCATCAAACACTTGATGAAATAATCCATCAGTTTGTTTCATAATATTATCCTTAGTAAAACAGGTTACTTTTTTTCTTCCATATTGCTTTGCATATTCAAAGGCATAGCGTACAATTTTTTCGCATCCGGGACGGCTTATTATTTTTAAGCATTGTACTACCTCATCCGTTTGTTGATGTTCAATTCCTGCGTATAAGTCCTCTTCATTCTCTCTTATAATAACAATATCCATTACAGGATGTTTTGTTTTTACAAACGGATGTAAACTCATACAAGGCCGAACATTGGAATAAAGTCCTAAAAATTTTCGGGTTGTAACATTTAAACTTTTGTAACCTCCTCCTTGAGGTGTGGTAATAGGCGCTTTTAAAAATACTTTGTTTCTCCGAATTACATCCCACGACTCTTTTGCAATACCGGCTGTGTTACCTGCCAAGTAAACTTTCTCTCCTACTTCAATTTCTTCAATCTCAATTTTAGCACCTGCGGCTAAAATAATATCAAGCGTGGCATCCATAATTTCAGGGCCAATTCCATCTCCTTTTGCTACTGTTATTTTTGTCATAAAATTTACTTTTAGTAATTATTTTACAAAAATACACATGAGTAATCATATAGTTTTATTTATATTTGTAATAATTATTATAAATAAATTTTATGGATTATACTTTAAACCAATTAAGGATTTTTTTAAAAGTTACTCAAACCCAAAGTGTTACTAAGGCTGCAGAAGAACTTTTTTTAACTCAACCAGCAGTTTCTATTCAACTCAAAAATTTTCAAGATCAATTCGAAATTCCTTTAACCGAAATTATCGGTAGAAGATTATATGTTACTGATTTCGGAAAAGAAATGGCGTTTGCCGCTGAGAAAATATTAAATGAAGTATATGCTATTAATTATAAGACATTGGCTTATAAAGGCCAATTAACAGGCCGCTTAAAAATTTCAAGTGTTTCAACAGGTAAATATATTATTCCATATTTTTTATCAGGTTTTTTAAAAGTACACCCTGAAATAGAATTGTTACTTGATGTAACAAATAAAAGCAAGGTAATTAACAGTCTTGAAAATAATGAAGTTGATTTCTCACTGGTATCCGTATTACCTGAAAAATTACTGATAGACAAAGTAGAAATGATGCAGAATAAATTATACGTTATTGGGAATGCGGAAAGAAAATTCAAAAAAATAATTTATGACAAAAATATTTTTGATGAGTTACCGTTAATATTCCGTGAGCAAGGATCGGGAACTCGCTTAGTAATGGAAAAATTTATTTTAAAAAACAAACTACCCATTCATAAAAAAATGGAACTAACCTCTAACGAGGCTGTAAAACAGGCGGTAATTGCAGGATTAGGTTACTCTATTATGCCGCTGATTGGCATTAAGAATGAGTTAATCAACGGAGATTTACAAATAATACCAGTTAAAGGCTTTCCTATTAAATCAATATGGTATTTAATTTGGCCAAAAAACAAGAAATTTTCTCCAGTTGCAGATGCCTTTTTACAATATATTAATAAAGAAAAAGACAGCATTATTACTGAAAAATTTGAATGGTTTAACAAATATTGAACTGAGTCTTAATCTATTGTACTTTATGCTATTCAGACCTGACCCTAACAATCATGAGCCTTTTAATGAATTAAAGAGTAAAGACTCCAAAAATAAAATCATTTTTTTATTGTCTTGTTCTTTAGAGAAATCAGTTAAAGAGGGAAGATTTCGCTTAAAGAAATTTTGTGAATAGGCAATCTCTAAAAGTGAACTTGACAAAGAATGCGGGAATTCGTACTTTGGCTTATAATCTTTAATTATTAATGATAAACGTTCGCACAAATCTTTATATGGTTTAAAAAGCCTGTCTTTATTGTCTTTGCTTACATTACGTGTTAAATATGCTTTTGACCCTTCACTTATTACTAATTTATATGTTTCATATTCTGATAAAAAGTCGGAATTTAAACCTGTATTCAAAGGCTCTTCGGCAATTAATTTTATTATTGTTTTAAGTTTAAGTTTTGGGTCTTTCATGTTATTTAAACTGAAAAGCACTTTATACTCAAGATAACTCCAATGCCACGTAATCAAGTATACTAATAACCTATGTTTATTCTCAAAGTAACGATAAATGCTGGCTTCTGTAGTATTTATTTCGGAAGCCAATTTTTTAAAAGTAAATATTTCAAAACCAAGTTTATTTATTAAAACGAGCCCTTGTTTTACAATCGATTTCCCTAAAACTGTTTCTTCAGGATTGCGAATAAACAATTTATCATTCATTTTAATTCTTACTTCCAATTCCATACTACTTTATTTCTTAACACAAATGTAATTAAATATGATAGTAATACTACTATTAAAAGTATTAATACTATATTTGCTGAAATTAATACTGTGAACAAAGCAAAATTACTATTTCGGTGGCTTCATAACGAAAGGGGTATCATCAATAAAATATATGTGTTAGCTCTATTACAAGGAGTCCTTTATATTTCAATTCCAATGGGGATTCAAGGCATTATTACCTATATAATGGCAGGGAGCTTTTCAGCTTCACTTATTTTGTTAAGTTGTATTGTAATTATTGTAACCGTTTTCATTGGTTTCTTTCAGTTATGGCAAATGAGAATTAATGAAACACTGCATCAAAAAATATTTGGCGATTTAACTTCAAGAATAAATAATTTTTTATTAGATTCAACTCCTTCAAGGGAAACCTTATCTAAGATAAATAAGTATTTAGAAGTTGTAACACTTCAAAAAGGAATTAGTAAGATACTATTAGATTTATCCTTTTCAGTTATCAGTATAATTTTTGGTTTATTAATCCTACCAATGTATAGTTCGTGGTTTTTAATATTTGTTGTTCTATTAGGTGCTATATTTTATTTTATCGTTAGTTACTATGGGAAAACGGGCATTGAAACAAATTTAGAAACTTCCAATCAAAAATATAAACTCTTGGAATGGTTTCAGAAGCATGCTTTAGAAAATGATATTGAGAGTGATTTGAATTCGGGTACGGAAAAAAAACTAGGCAAATATTTCGATAATCGAAAACACCATTATAGTTTATTGGAGACTCAGTTTAAGGGAATTATTGTTTTTAAAGTTCTGTTTATAAGTGTCTTGTTGTTTTTTGGGGCTTATCTCGTTTTACGAGGTGATTTAAATATTGGACAATTTATAGCATCGGAAATTATTATACTTTTGGTTATTAATTCAATAGAAAAATTAGTTGGAAGTTTAAGTGTTTGCTATGATATAATAACTTCACTATACAAAATTGAAGAAGTATTTAACAACCAATCAAAATATTCTTTATTTGATACCCAAAGTAAAAAATTACAAAGTCAATCAGAAGCTTATAATCATCGCTATTCTAGAGTAATAAGATACTCTATATATAGTTTAATTTTAACTGCGGTGATAATTTTGTTTTTACCATGGACACAAAATATTCAATCAAATGGCAAAGTGACAACGTTAAACCCAGAAAACAGACCACAAACAATCACTTCTAGAATAGCAGGCCGCATAGAAATGTGGTACATCATGGATGGTGACTTGGTACACAAAAACGATACCATCGCTTTTATTTCTGAAATAAAAGATGAATATATGGATCCTCAACTTATTAACCGCTCCGAACAGATAATAGATGCAAAAGAAACAACATTAGAGTCTTATGAAGATAAAATTAACGCGGTAAATTCGCAAATTAATGCGTTAAATAAATCCTTGATTTTAAAAATTGAACAAGCGCGAAATAAAATTGTGCAGGCTAAAATTAAAATCTCTACAGATAGCATTGAATCTCATACTTCATTTAATAATTTTAAAGTAGCGGAAGAACAACTAAAACGTTATGAAGAATTATTTGGAAAAGGTGTGATATCTAAAACAGATTTGGAAAATCGAAGAATAAAAGTTCAGGAAGCACTTGCGAAAAAAACTTCCGCTGATAATAAATTTATGTCTACCAAAAATGAATTTTTAAATGCAGAGATAGATTTAAATACGGTACAACAGGATTATCAAGAAAAATTAATGAAGGCTGAATCCGATAAGTTTTCCGTTTTATCATTATTATATGAGGGCGAGGGAGCACTAACAAAACTACAAAATCAGTTGGCAAATTATACTTTACGAAAGGGTTTTTATTATGTTTTAGCGCCTCAGGATGGTTACATAACAAAAACTCACATTCAGGGTATCGGAGAAATTATTAAGGAAGGCGCTTCTTTATGCAACATTGTGCCACTACATAGCGAGCAGGTAGTTGAACTTTATATTTACCCTGTTGATTTGCCTCTTATTCAAGTGGGTCAAAAAGTTCAACTTCAATTTGACGGTTGGCCTGCTTTTGTGTTTTCTGGTTGGCCAGGCATTAGTTATGGCACTTACACAGCAGAGATTGTTGCATTTGATAAAGTATTATCTGATAATGGAAAATTTAGGTTGCTAGCAAAAAACAGTGGAAAAGCATGGCCTATAGCTATACAAATAGGTAGTGGCGTGGAAGGTTTTGCACTTTTAAAAAATGTCCCGGTATTTTATGAGTTATGGCGAAAAGCAAACGGCTTTCCGCCTGAATTTTATTTAAAATTAGATTCGGATAAAAAGAAGGAAGAAAAATAATAATATGAAATTATCGTTTGTTTTTTTATTGCTCATTTTCTCACTATCAAGCGAGGGCCAAAACGGAATTAAGTTAAGTTACAATGATTTTATTAATAATGTAATACAAAATAATCCATTAGCTAAAAGAGCAGAAAATGAAAAAAAATACGGAGACCTGCAATACAAAGCTGCCCGTGGAAATTACGATCCTTTGATTAGTGGGAATTATGATCAAAAACAGTTTTATGGGAATAATTATTTTACCACATTAAATGCTGAAGTTAAACAACCATTGTTTACCTCTCAATATTTAAAATTTGGTTATGATTATGGTATAGGAACAAACATTAATCCTGAACTATATACTCCACAAAACGGATTGCCATACTTAGGACTGGAAGTTGGCGTTTTACAAGGTTTACTAATTGATAAGCGAAGAGCAGAAGTACTAAAGTCAAAAGAGTATCGTAATTATTATGATGCTGAAAAACAAGTACAACTCAATAATTTACTTTTCGAATCCTCACAACGTTATTTTGAGTGGTTATTTAATGCAAAGCAAATAGCTTTGAATAATTATTTTATGGAAGTGGCCAGGCAAAGGCTTACTGGTATAGAAGCACTTGCCAGTATTGGAGAAAAAGCAGCAGTAGATACTATTGAAGCAGCCATTTTCTATCAAACGCGTTTATTGGATTTACAGAATGCTTTAATTGATAATCAAAAAAGCGCTAATGATCTTTCTGCATTTAATTGGCAGAACAACGGTCCGGCAGATTTTATTAATAAATTCCAGCCTCTTGATAGCCTCGATTATTATTTTGATAAAGCTAAAGTCATACTCGTTGAGAGTTTATATCAAAACCCTGTGACTAATCCGGTAATTTCAAAATATAACTCTTTGCAAAAAGTTTTAGAAATAGAAAATAGGTTGAAAAAGGAAATGATAAAACCAATTTTAAATGTAAAATACAATGTACTATCTAACAACAGCTCCGTATTGAGTCCGATGTTTTCTAACAACAATTATAAATGGGGTGTGAATTTAGCATTTCCACTATTATTGAGAAATCCTGTTAATGAATATAAAATGTCCAAAATTATTTCTCAAAATAATAATTTAGAACTTTTAAATAAAACAAATGATTTAAATTTTAAAATTAACACTTTAAAGCAAACAATAAGTATTTTATCAGCGCAATTGCAAAACGCTGAACGCTCCGCCAATTACAGTA
The DNA here is from genome assembly GCA_031428235.1 of Bacteroidia bacterium. GTDB lineage: Bacteria > Bacteroidota > Bacteroidia > B-17B0 > Aurantibacillaceae > UBA4416. Next base: position 14,736 of record JANPOX010000510.1, read on the forward strand.
AACAACTTGTTGAAGCGGAAAAATTAAAATTTGAAAATGGAGAAAGCTCTTTGTTTATGATGAACACAAGAGAAAACAAATGGCTTGAATCTGAATTAAAACTAACAGAATACAAATTAAAATTTGTAAAAACAGTACTCAATATTATTTATTTAAACGGAACCCTAAATTATAAGTTATGATAATATTTAACATCGTTCTAAACGATACAAAAAAAGCAGAAAGTATATCTCTCTATATTATTAAGCAAAAATACGCCTTACAAACACATATTGACACGAACAAAATTATAACGACTACTGGTCATAAGAAAACAATCCACCTTTTTTTTATTACAAAAGCGCTATTATTTAACACGATTGAAAAGGACATTGAAAAAGAGTTTTTCAACAAGAACATGATTATTTATGCCACACCCGTAAGCCATATTAATGAAGAGTTTGGTGAATTACTAAGAAAAAATATAAAGGCTATATAAAATGAAATGTTTTATAATATTTTTGTGTCTGCTTTACAATAGTTGTGATGAGCAGGATATACAATTTTCAAAAACTTATAGTGGATTATAAATTGAGAAAGGGCACATTTACATATAACATTTTTGTTATTTTATTTACTGCTCATTTTTGCTATTCGCAAAGAGTAACATTACCCCGTCAGTCTTTTGGAAAAGGCGTTACCGTTTTATATATTGGTTCCGGCGCTGTATCAAGACACATTGATTCCTATAAGTTTAAAGAAGAAACAACATACTATAAACGATTACCATTTATATCTATAGGCGTTGATCGTTGTATTTATCCCTATGCAAGTAATGCATACTGGGGTCTAGGGCCTTATTTATCAAGTTGGGTCGCTAATCGGGAATATGTAGATGCATATAATAATCGCAAAGCAAATGTTTGGTCAAACTCGCTTATTGCCATTAGAGCAACGCATCATAATGCATTTTTCGTAAGAAAAAATTTAGATATGTGTAGTGGCTTTTTAGTTGGGGCAAGAATAAAATATTATCATTCTAAAACAATAAATGATAAAGATATTATAAATAGTTCTGACAGAACAACTATTCTACCTGCATTTGGTATTACAGCAACACTCCGCTATTATTTTTATAAAGATTTTGGGGTCTATTTTGACGGGTGTTTAGGGTATAAAACGAATTTAGCGAGCATTGGGCTGATTTATAAAATTTATTGACATGTTCTAAACCCGCTTATATTGTTCATAATATAATGCATTTTGTATATTTATATTCTTATCAATTTCTTAACATTAAAAGGAAAGATTAGAAGTGTAAAGCACAGAGGCAAAAAAGAATTAATTAGTTGTCGTTTATATCTAAGATTCTTGATGTTAAGTTTTGGGTACAGAATTGCTTCAGAATTTAAGATGACATTTGTACCATGAAAATTCTATTAGTAGAAGACGAAAAAGGGCTTTCGGATTCCATAAGTACCTACCTTAAACAGGAGGGTTATTTGTGCGAAGTTGTAAAAGACTTTAAGTCTGCCGATGAAAAGATAGAACTTTATCAATACGATTGTATTTTGGTGGATATTAACCTGCCTGATGGAAATGGGCTTAATCTTGTTAAATCTCTTAAAAGATTAAAAGCAAAAGCTGGAATAATAATCATTTCGGCAAGAAATTCAGTCGATGATAAAATTGAGGGATTAGATTTAGGGGCGGATGATTATCTATCAAAACCTTTTAGTTTAGCTGAACTTAACTCAAGAATTAAATCAGTCTTAAGGAGAAGAAAATTTGATGGAAATAATGAAATTGTTTTTAATGAAATCACTATAAAAACAAATGAATCAGCTGTTTATGTGAGAGACGTTTCATTAACCTTGACCAAAAAAGAATACGAACTGATTCTCTTTCTAATTAGCAACAAAAACAGAGTTTTAACCAAGGAAACAATAGCCGAGCATTTATGGGGAGATGATATGGATATGGCTGATTCCTATGATTTTATTTACACCCACATTAAAAACCTACGAAAAAAATTAGTGGAAAAAGGTTGTCAGGATTATATGAAGACTGTTTATGGAATGGGTTATAAATTTACAACATAATGAGATTACTAACTAAAAACACACGGGTATTGCTTGTTGTAACGTTAATTGTTTTCTCGGCAGGAGGATTTATTTTCTATTCTCATCTAAGAAGCATCATGAATGAAGAATCTATAGAAGCACTTTATATTAAGAAAGCCGAGGTTGAAAAGTACATCGCAAAAAACAGAAAACTCCCTGAATCTATTTCACTTGAAGAGTTATTGAGTTTTTCTGAATCCTCAACTCAATTAGCAGAAAGTTTAACTGATCGAATGATCTATATCGAAGAAGAGAAAGAGGAGATGCCTTACAAACAAATTAGTTTTAATATAATGTTTGAAGGTAAAAACTACAAATGCACAATTAGCAAATCTTTATTCGAATCAGATGATCTAATTGAAACAATATTTCAAACATTTTCAATTATTATGGGACTATTAATAGTTGTTTTTGTAACAATTAATTTTCTTTTTTCTAAGACAATTTGGAAACCTTTTTTCAAAACACTTAAGCAAATAAATGACTATGAAATAGACAAACATCAAGTTTTGAATATAGAATCTAATGGCACAAAAGAGTTTCAGCAACTTAACGAGGCAATAAAAAAAATGACTCAAAAGATTTCTAACGATTTCAATAATCTAAAATCGTTTACAGAAAATGCTTCACATGAATTACAAACTCCTTTAGCAATTATAAAAAACAAAACAGAAATATTGTTGCAAACAGAAGGTTTAACTGAAGAACAGGCAAAACAGCTCATAGAAATTAGTCAAACAGCAAACAGATTAAGCAAATTAAATCAGACTCTTTTATTAATGAGTAAAATTGAAAATAATCAATTTACATATACAGAAACTATCAACTTTACTGATGTAGTTACTAATAAATTAAAGCAATTTGAAGATCTAATTGAAATGAAACAATTAAGCATAATCCGTTCTTTAGATAAAGCAATAGTTACAATTCATCCAATGCTGGCAGATATTATTGTTTCCAATTTACTTTCAAACGCTATCAAATACACTCCGGAAAAAGGAGAAATAAAATTGGAATTGAACACATCAAGCTTTAAAATTTCAAATCATGGAGAACCATTAAAAGCTACCAAGGATGAACTATTTACGCGATTTTATAAGGGAAACGAAGACTCCACATCAACAGGTCTTGGTTTAGCCTTGGTAAAACAAATTGCTTTGATGAATAAGCATAAGGTAAATTACGACTATCTTAATTCTTCTCACACATTTACCTATTTTTTTCAAGATTAAAGTACTCCTTGGATAATGAAATCAGTTGCCCCCATACTCTTCATACTAAGTCTTTCATTCACGGTATTTTCACAAGTAACCCTATCAGGAATAGTGAAAGATAAAAAAGAAAATACTCCATTACCATTTGTAAGTTTAACTTTAAAAAATGTGAAAGACAGTTTGTTTATCACAGGAGGAATCACAAACGAAGAAGGACGTTTCACTCTTGCAAATATTAAAGAAGGCGAATACTTCATTGAGTTTAGCTATGTGGGTTTTATAGTATCTAAACAGTCAGTGTTGGTAGGCAGGCTTAGTGACTTTTTAGATATTGGAACAGTAATTTTAGAAGAGGATTCCCGAACCTTATCAGAAATAGAAGTTACAGCAAAGCAGGACGAGGTAAGCGGAAAAATGGATAAAAAAACATTTAATGTAAGTGAAAATACTGCTCAAGCAGGAGGTTCCGTTTTGCAAGCAATGCAAAATCTTCCTGGAGTTACTGTAGATCAAAATGGGAAAGTACAAATAAGGGGCAGCGAAAAAGTAACTGTCCTAATTGATGGGAAACAAACAGCGCTATCGGGATTTGACAATCAATCAAGTTTGGATAATATACCGGCATCTGCTATTGAAAAGATTGAAATCATTAATAATCCTTCAGCGAAATATGATGCTAATGGGAATGCAGGAATTATAAATATTGTCTATAAAAAAACTAAGCAGGATGGTTTTAGTGGTAAAGCAGGAATCGCTGGTGGTATAGGTACTTTATGGATCAAAAAATCAAATTTACCTTCTATACGACCACAGTTTCAAAACACCCCAAAGGTTAATCCTTCTTTATCATTGAATTATAGAAAAAATAAAATAAATGTGTTTTTTCAAGGTGACTATTTGTATACACAAACATTGAATAAGAATGAGTTTGTTGATCGTGATTATGACACCTTGGTTATTCATCAACAAACAAAAAGAAATCGCACCACAACTATTGGTACTGCAAAAGCCGGAATGGACTGGAATATTAATGAAAGTAATATGGTCACTATTTCAGGATTATTCAGCAGTGAAAAAATACTTGACAATGGAGACGAGCCATTTTTTAACGAAGATTATACGGAGAGAAAAAGATTGTGGCAGTTTTTAGAAGACGAATTAAAAACAACGGTAACTGCATCAGCTGCCTTTCAACATAAATTCAAACAACCTGGTCATGTACTAAATATTGGTTACAATTATACCTTCCATAGGGAAGATGAAAAGTATTTTTTTACGAATACAATGCCAACCTTTGTGGGTTATGATGCTTTTAAACTTCTTTCTGATGAACATGTTTCTGATATCAATTTGGATTATGTCCGCCCTTTAAAATACGGAAGATTTGAAACAGGGATTAAATTCAGAAGAAGAAACATTCCAACAAACATGGAATTTATTCCCGGTATTAATTCTCCGTTAGATACCAATGCAGGAGGTTGGGCGAATTATACAGAAACGATTCCTGCCCTGTATGGTACTTATGTTTATGAAAGCAAAAAAATAGAATTTGAGGCGGGTTTAAGAGTAGAATATGTAGATGTTCAGTACAAAGTAAATCCGGAACACAGCACTTATAAAAGTGATGGTTATAACTATACTCAACCCTTCCCAAATTTGCGCCTCGCATTTAAAATAAATGATAGAAACAAAATCTCTATTTTTTATAACAGGAGGGTTGATAGGCCGGCAGAAGTTGATATACGAATTTTCCCGAAGTATGATGATGCGGAAATACTAAAAGTGGGTAATCCTGCGCTCAATCCGCAATTCACTAATTCTTTTGAATTAGGTTATAAAACAATATGGAAAAGCGGTTATTTTTATTCAGCCCTATACCATCGAATTTCGGAGGGAACGATCACACGAATTGCAACAACGGTTCCTGGCAGTACAACCATCTATTCAGTCATGCAAAATGCAGGGAAAAGTTATAATACAGGAGTAGAATTAGTATTTACACAAGATCTGAAAAAATGGCTAACCTTTAATTTAAGCGTCAACGGATATGAAAATATCATCGAGAGTTTTATAGTAGAAAACAAATACCCTCTTACACATAATTTTACTGCTACTCATCAACAACAATATTCGGGTAATATTAAATTTAACGGCAACTTTCATCTTCGTAAACAATTTGACATACAGGTCACGTCGATATACTTAGCCCCCGACATTATTCCACAAGGCAAGATTGGTCAACGATATTCATTGGATATTGGTGTTAAAAAAGGTATTCAAAAAGGAAAAGGCGAAGTGTTTTTGAATGCAACTGATATTTTGAATACAATGGTAATTAGAAAGGAAATTATGGGAGAAGGATTTAAATTAGTTAGTTCGGACTATTATGAAACACAAGTAATCAGAATCGGCTATAATTATAAATTTTAAGAACTACAGATTTTCTTCAAATTGCCATCTTACTGCAATACCTAGCCAATAATTTGTTTGATTCGACAACGGAAACAACTCAACATTGCCTATTAAAACATTGATAGCTGCTGAAATTTCAGACTTAATTGAATGTATTAGTCCGATTTCTCTCATCTATATTTCATAGCCTTGATATACGTCAGTTATGTTTTTAATATTATTTTGCAATGAATCTATTATTTGTTTAACAATTGTAGAGTCGGAAGAAATATCGGTTTGTTTTAGTCTGAATTGGGAGAGATGGTGTATTATTCAGAATTTTATCAATCAAAAATAGTGTTTGAAAACAAATTAAATGGTATTTATTTTCTTCGTTTAAATTTAGCTACAAAAAATAGTATTAAAAAATTCGTAGTTGTTGATTAGGTATGTACGTTTATGCCTTCACCCTTAATTCTCTTATTCTAGGCGCTTAGGTTTGTTTTTTATCATCTTTTTGATTAGCAATTGGAAGATTGACCCCATATGATTACGTCTATTGTATCTAAAATGATACTCATCCAAATAGCCTTGTAACCTTTCCTTACTACAGTGGTGGTGTATCACCTTTAACCATCTTTTCAAATTCATGATATGGATATGCAATTCAGAGAAATTTACACCATCATCTGACGGTGTCTGATGTAAATTAGGGTATTGTTTTTTTAGTAGACTGTATCCAGTCCATTCATCGGTCACTACATTTGCAGCTTTACTTATGTGATCGTTAAAGAATTATTGCAATGTATATAGCTATTTTACATAATAAATTATTAATAGAATTAAAGGAACTATGATAATAGTTAAACCAAATGTTAGATTGTAAAGGTGCTGAATAGTTAAGATTTTGTATTATTTCATTGAGAGTTATATAGATTACAATTTTACTAATTTTTGTTTTAAAATTGAACCATCTGCTTTCAAATAATAAATTCCTGTTGCCATATTAAAAAAATCTAACTGTATTGTTTTTTGTGTTAAATCCATCAACGATATTGTTTTTACAATCTCTCCTATTGAATTAAATATTTCTAATTGTTTTATGGAATTCCCCTCTTCAAATTTAATTGTACAAAGTTGGTCAATTGGATTAGGAACGATTTTAATTTCTCCTTTTGCGTGCCATTCAATACTTTCAACATTTGAATAAGTGAAATATCCATCAAAATCAACTTGTTTTAATCTATAATAGCTAATGCCAGGTAAAGTGTTAATATCAATCATTTGATAATTTAGAGTTTTTAGGCTATTGCCGTTTTCTGATTTTGATTTTATTTCACTTATTGTAATAAAATCAATACCATTTTCGCTTCTTTCAATTTCAAAATAATTATTGTTACTCTCAGTGGCAGTTTGCCATGCAATATTAACTCGATTATCTGGTGTTAATTTTCCGGTGAAATAAACTAATTCAATTGGTAAAAAAGTTTCATTAACAAGAGTGAAAGGTCCAAAGTTTGTGCCTGGTCCGGACCATTCAGCACTTCCTGTACCTATTTTTATTTTATTTGAATTATCTACTCCTGAAATTGAACCACCTGAATTAACAATTATTGTAGTGCCTGAACTTAGATGAAGTTGATCATTAAGACCACTAAATTTGAGTTGCCCATTCATAATTAATGTAATATCATTATTAACTGTTATAACTCCAATTACTGTAACTGTGCATCCAGAAGGAATTGTTAATATATCTCCAGGCGTAGGTTGAAAATCTAATCGGGTTCCTCCATTAAAAAAAGGGCAAGAACTATTAAATCCACTCCAATTTGCCGGGCAACCAACAGAGGTATACGTTAGGGCGAAAAATTTAAAACTAAATAGTAATAATATAAATGTTATTTTGATTGTTTTCATAAAAAAGCGTTTTAGTAGATTTATTTCTTGATTTTCCATTTGGCACCTCCTTTTAAATTATGAATGTTTCCTATTTGTACAGAAACAAATAACTCATAAGGCTGTTTTTATGTAAACGGATAGATTTTCTCGGTGAACGTATTTGAATAGGTGGGTTAAAGAGATGATAAAAGCATCTACCTTATAGCATTTTAAGCCTTTTTAATACGGTTTCTCTATACGATTTTCCAATAGGATTAATCTTTTCGTTGTAAGAAATAGTATTGTCTTCAACAATAAAAATAATACCTGACTTCTGTAGTATAGATGGCATTAACTGGCAGATTGTTACTAAAGTTAATGGTGCCGGCAATTCAACATCAATTAATAATTATACTTTTATTGATGTAGAGTCGTATAATGAGCTGTGTTATTACCGTTTAAAACAGACTGACTTTGATGGAAAATTTAAACATTCTAATATTATTGCAATAGAAAAATGTGTGGAAGATATAACTGAATTAGCTATTTATCCTAACCCTGTAAACGAAACACTCAACTTATCCTATGTAGGAGATAAAAGTCAGATTCTTTCAATATCAATTTATAATGTATTGGGAGAGATGGTTTATTATTCAGAATTTTATCAATCAAAAATTGTGTTTGAAAACAAATTAAATGGTATTTATTTTCTTCATGTAAA
>JANPOX010000511.1:0-1790 GCA_031428235.1 Bacteroidia bacterium
TTTTAGCAAACGAATCTGTTTTGGCTGTTGAAATGGCTTTTGTTAGTGTTGTGTTTTTATATTTATAAACGATCTCATATTCGTTTCCTGAAGGAAGATTAACTAAATAACCACCGGTAATAGAATTTGAATTGAAGATCCCCGAAAAATCTTTGCGGTTTAATTTGGATCGGACAAAAATTTCTGACTTAACAGGAGAATTATCATATTTTACGCTTCCGGCAACTAACACCAATGATGTTGGTTTCCCAAATAAACCCGGCTCTACCATATAAATATCCTGTAGCCCTTTACCATCTTTCTTTTCTGTCGAATAATAACCTCGTTCTCCATCGGAAGAAACCATGTAATATTTGTCGTCCTGTGTTGTATTTACAGGTTTACCAACATTATATGGTGTAGTCCATTTTCCCAGTTTTAATTCGCTTCTAAAAATGTCATATCCGCCAATGGTATTGTGACCTGTTGATGAAAAAAATAATGTTTTTCCATCTGCGTGTATAAATGGTGCATCTTCATCAAAACTTGTATTTATCTCCGGACCCAGGTTTTTCACATTGCCCCAACTACCATCTGGTAATAATTGTGCAAAATAAATATCTCTTCCACCTAAACCGCCTTGTCGGTCACTGGAAAAGTAAATCGTTTTTTCATCCGGTGACAAACACACGCTTCCTTCCCAAAAATTAGAATTGATCCCTTTTACTTTTTCAGGAATACCCCAATTGGAGCCATCCAGTTTACTTATATAAATGTCGCCACTGCCAACTCCTACGTTTCTATATGTAAATAATTTTTGTCCATCGTGAGAAATATGAACAACGGCATCATGTCCATTAGTATTTATGGCAGTAATTGGTATTGGATCTGTCCAATTATTAAATTTATCTTTATGAGAAATCATTACATCTTCAAAATAAATACCATTTTTAATATCTACTCTGTTGGGCAGAATTTGTTTGCCGCCCATTGATTTTTCGCCACGGTAAGTAAAAACCATAAAATTTTCAGTAGATGGAAAAACGGGTGTATATTCAGAGCCTTCAGTATTAATTGGTGGGCCAATGTTCGTTATTTTAGCAACGGCAGATTTGTTATTAAGTGAAATTGCGCTTTTACAAATGCCAATTTGATGGTCAACTTCGATTTTTGTTTCTTTATCTAAGGGATTTAATTTATACTTTTCAAACTGTGCAATCGCTTCATTATATTTTTCATTTACCAAGAGAGCTTTCCCCAAAAAATAATCATAATCAGGTAATTTTGATTTAATAGATTCTGCTGCTCTAATTAATGATTCCGAATAGCTTTGATACTTGGCGTCATAAACACTGCATGAACCCAATAAATAACCTATATACACATTTGACTTGTATTTTTTGTACAAACTATCATAAATGGGTCGTGCAAAAAGAAACTCCTGATTGTTGAAATATTTATCAGCGTAGTTTAATTTTTCCCTTTCATTTATTTGCCATTTTGATGTAAGTTCTTCTTTGAACTGGAAAAAATTCACGTGCTCGTCGAGGGTGAAATAATAATACCGCTGGCACGGCGTAACAATAAAAACCTGCTTACGCGCAATACGCACGAGCTCCGACATGCATTGCTCCAGCTTCGTAAGATGTTCTACGGTGTGCGAGCACGTCACCACATCAAACGATTTATCGGCGAACGGCATTTTTTCAACGTTGCCTTTCACATACGCATACACATCGCCGTTTGCGTCGGTGTCTTTAATATCAAATCCCGTCAATTCTAATTTCGGGTGACGCTCACGGACTTGTTTC
>JANPOX010000512.1:0-1958 GCA_031428235.1 Bacteroidia bacterium
CCAATATTTCCAGCATTGCTACAAGTGCACCAAATTTTTCAAGTCCAAATCGTTTAAACTCAATTTTCATGCTTTTGGTTGTGAAATATGAAATCCCATAAAATATAAACGACACACTTGATACAACTATAAGAAGATTAAGAAAAGTCATATCTACAGTAATTTAGCTGATACTGCCGCAATGAAAAGACACAGTAGTAAGAGTATAAAAGAAAGAACATGATAGATCCAAGGGTGTTTTGCTCTAAAATGATAATACTGCGCTGATACCATAAGCAACAACATTAGCAATGCGTGAATAAGTACCAAACCCGGATACCATATACCGGCTACCAATAAAGTTGATAGGATAATTTTGCTTGCTCCTACAAGATTTCTTGTTAGGTCGCTTAAGCCATAGCTTTTAAATTCTACTTCTACCTTGTAAAATCTAAATACCCAAATAATCAAGATCGCAAGAGCGATGAGAACTTGAGCGATTATGGAAAGAGTGATCATTATAAAAATTTATAAACGTTTTTTATTGTATTGGTTTTATTCAATTAAATCTAGTGTGTCGCTTAATGTTGAATGAGGCTTTTAGAAAATTGCAGCTAAATTTTCCGATAGGCTTCTAAATACCGGAAGTCATTATATCTTATTAAACTTTATTGAAGTTAGGTTTAAAACATCAAATGTCTGATTTACTAAAGAAGTCACTTGTATAATTCCTGGGAGAGAAAAGCAAGTGGGTTGATGTTTCTATGCTTAGTCGGCTGGTAAAAGAACAAGCCTTGGCGACTGCGTGGTAGGATGTGCTTCATTTATTGCTAGAGTGGGCACCAACGGGGGCGAAGACCAGGCCTTGGCGAGTTCGTGGTAGGGTGCGCTTCATTTATTGTCAGCATGAGCACCTACGCAGGCAAAGTTATAAGTTATTTACTGGGGCTGGATTTCTAGTTCTGGGTCGTATGGCTATAGTTCGTATTTCTGCATTAGTAAGGGAAATATTTAGCTATGATATTTTATCTCCCGTAAAATTAATTTTCTATTGCCAAAATAATCTTCTTGAATCTGTTTAGTCCAGTTATGGAAATTATCAAATTCAACGAATGTCAATGTCTCTACTTTCCCTGTATTCCATTGACGATCTTCTTTAATTAAAATTTTTTCATTATTATAGTAAAATTTTATAATTGCTTTTTTTGACATGTAATCAAGTGATCCTTGAATTGGCAGTTCATTCATATAGCTACTAAGTATCCAACCAAAATATATAAGTCCTGAATAATCAGAGTAAAATTTTTTTTGTGGAAAATCGTTTAACCAATGTGTTGTAATACGTCTCTTGAGAAAGTGAGAAGCGCTACATTTTTCTTCTAATATAATTTGACCATAATTGTTTTTCGTAAATATTTTATACTCCTTAAAAGTATCGTTTAAAAACTTTTGAACAAGTATTTCATTTTCTTTTTCTGTTGTTATAAAACTGTATTTATTAATATATCCACTTAGTGGATGAATATCTAGGTGTTTAATTAAAGTGCCACTTATATCATACTCATAAAGGTCTTTTGTAAGGGGATATTTTGATTTTATTAATTCTCCATCTAATTTAAAAGTAGTGTACAAAAAGGATTTTATTTTTCCATAATGTCGATCAAGTAGACTTTTGTAGTTGTGGCGCAATTTCTCTTTTTTAAAAATAATATTAATTAATATTTAAACTTCATTGCCCATCTCCTATCTAACGCAGATATGCAGCATAGCAAGGTGTGGTAGGATATCTGTGCGGCTAATTTAAACGATGTTATGACGCCCCACAGAAAGCAATCGCACAAAAACCTCGCCTCATTTCTGCTAGAGTGGGGCAGTTCAACTTCGTAACCAATTTTATTTCTTGTTCTATTAATAAGAATTACTTTGGAATTTTAATCTCTTTCCCATAAACACCATACCAATCAACCCATTCACCAACT